>JAGGTT010000023.1 GCA_021163565.1 Candidatus Tharpella sp. | reverse complement strand
GGATACTCTCTCAGGATACCCGCGACACAGATTTCGACCTCATTGCTGCGATAGCCCAAGGCTTCCAGGGCCGCAATCAAATCCCGCCCAACATCACGGCCGGAACCTTTACCGTTGCGTAAATCAGTTTTTAAATCAGCCAGTTCGATTACCCCAAGCTCTTTTTTCAGAGCCTCACCCAATTCAAGAACCAGACGCTGAGAAAGTTTTTTACCGACTCCGGGCAGTTTCACCAACTCAGTTGCCTTCTGGTTGACAAGCCAACTTTCGAGCTGGTCAATCGAAGCCCCGGAAATAATGGCAAAAGCAAGTTTTGGCCCGACTCCATTCACTTTGAGCAGCCGCAAGAACATCATCTGTTCTCGACGTTCAAAAAAACCGTAAAGAAAAATCTGGTCATCCCGAAAACGAGTTGTTACCCACAGGACAATCTCATCATTCAAGGATGGAAGTTGATTTCTGGTGGCAGCTGAAATGTGCAGGGTGTAACCGACTCCGGCCGCCTCGACAATAACCTCATCCTCGCTTTTATAGATCAGAGAACCTCGGATTCGGCCAATCATGATTTTTTATACTCCACCCGAATATGATGATGATGACAAATCGCAATGGCCAGAGCGTCAGCTGCGTGCTCACCCGAAACCTGCTTGATTTGCAGTAATAATTTTACCATATGTTGAATCTGATCCTTTGTCGCCCGGCCATAACCGGCAACGGTCTGCTTCACTGTAGTCGGCGGATACTCAAAAATTTTAAGCCCATGGCGGGCCGCAGCTACCATCACTGCTCCCCGGGCCTGGCCTAAGACCAGCATACTTTTGACATTACTGCCGTAAAAGATCCCTTCCACAGCTAATTGCACGGGTTTATATTTTTCGATAATAGCCGCTGTGCAATCGTAAAGCTGAGCCAGTTTTTCACCTATATCAACCCGAACCGGCAACTTCAACTGTTCCTCATGACAATAGGTGAGTTTTCCAGAAACGTTATCAACCAGGCCGAAACCGGTAACCGAACTCCCAGGATCAACTCCTAAAATAAGCACCTGGGGATATCCTAACCCTGCAACTTTTCGAGCAGAGCTTCATCTATATCAAAATTTGAGTAGACCTTCTGGACATCATCACAATCTTCAAGGTTGTCCATTAAACGCAGCATCTGTTCTGCATGCTTACCTTTTAGGTCAACTGTATTTGAAGGGATCTTATCGACCGCGGCCGAAGCCATTTCAACTCCGGCACGCTCCAGCTCCTGCCGCACATCTTCAAAAGACTCGGGGGCAGTGTAAATCTCAATAATTTCCTCACCATCTTCATCAATCACATCTTCGGCACCGGCCTCAAGCGCAAGTTCAAACAGAGCCTCGGCATCAACTTTGGCACGCTCGCAGATGATCACCCCCTTGGTTTCAAATATCCAGGCAACACAGCCATTTTCCCCAAGGTTACCATTACCTTTACTGAAAATATGGCGAATATCAGCAGCCGTTCGATTCTTGTTATCAGTCATGATATCAAGCATAATCGCGGTCCCGCCGGGACCGTAACCCTCATACGAATACTCTTCGTAACTAACTCCGTCGAGATCACCGGTGCCTTTTTTTATACCACGCTCGATGTTATCCTTAGGCATATTCGCAGCTTTTGCCGCCGCCACTGCTGTCCGCAAGCGCGGATTCATTTCCGGATCACCGCCTCCAGCCCGGGCGGCAACAATAATTTCTTTGATAATTTTGGTAAAGATCTTACCTCTTTTCGCATCAGCCGCACCTTTTTTGTGTTTGATGCTACTCCATTTATTGTGACCCGACATAACTTAACTCCAGAAAAAAGACCCACGTAGAAATCATTAAAGATAAGGCAAGAAATCAACCTCTACTCGGTAAGTTGAGAAACTCACCTTTAAAGGCCAATAAAGGCCAAAACTCTGTTTTCGAAACCCGAAATAGAACTTGCCGCAATTTCACTATTTTGTCAAGACGTAAAAAGGCCAGCGCCTTGTGAGCGCTGGCCTGTGGTTCATCAAAAACAAACCTAATGATGCTTACATCTTCAACAGCAACGGAGCAATAACCAAAGCGACAATAGACATCAATTTGATCAAGATGTTCATGGCCGGACCGGAGGTATCCTTGAAAGGATCGCCAACCGTGTCGCCGGTAACCGCTGCCTTATGGGCATCGGAACCTTTACCACCACAATTACCCTGCTCAATGTATTTTTTAGCATTATCCCAAGCACCACCGGCGTTGGACATAAAAAGAGCCATGAAGACACCAGTCAAGGTTGCACCGGCCAACATCCCGCCCAAAGCTTCGGCGCCAAGAGTAAAACCAACCGCAATCGGAGCAAGGATAGCCAAAAGACTGGGAGCAATCATCTCTTTGAGAGAGGCATCGGTACTGATTTCAATACACTTATCATACTCAGGCTTACCGGTACCTTCCATAATCCCGGGGATTTCCCGAAACTGGCGGCGAACTTCTTCAACCATTGCATAGGCAGCCTTACCGACTGAAGACATGGTCATAGCGCCACAGAGGTAAGGAACAATACCACCGAGGAAAAGTCCAATAACAACCATCGGATTGGTCAGGTTGATAACTTTCAAGCCTACCGCTGAACTGTATGCGGCAAAAAGAGCCAAAGCGGTCAGAGCGGCGGATCCGATAGCAAAACCTTTACCGATAGCGGCAGTAGTGTTACCCAGAGCGTCAAGACCATCGGTGATTTTCCGAGTCTCTTCACCAAGTCCACACATTTCAGAAATACCACCAGCGTTATCAGCAATCGGACCATAAGCATCAACCGACATGGTAACCCCAACCGTTGCCAACATCCCAACCGCAGCAATACCGATACCGTAAAGACCGATAAAATGGAAACTACCGTAGATGGCAGCACAGATCAATAGAACGGGAACGGCAGTACTTTCAAGACCAACAGCAAGACCGGTGATGATGTTGGTTCCCGGTCCAGTCAGACTGGCTTCGGCAATTTTGATAATCGGCTTGGCCGACGTATAATACTCGGTCACCAGACCGATAAGGATTCCGCAAGCACAACCAAAAGTCAGAGCCCAGAAAACACCAACCGGAAGGCCCATCTGTTTGGCCGCATAGTAAGCACCAGCTAAGAGAGCACCGGCACCAATGAATGTGCAATAGCGCAGGGCATCAGCCGGATTATATTTTTCCAGAATCTTCATCGAAAGGATGCCGAGTATGGAGCTGACAATACCGATCATGACCACAATCAGAGGATAGGCCATAAAAGTATAACGGGATGCCTCAAAAACAGCCCCGCCGGCAGTCGCAGCGATAGCGATAGTCGCGATGACCGAACCAACATAAGATTCAAAGATATCAGCACCCATACCGGCAATATCACCAACGTTGTCACCAACGTTATCAGCGATTGTAGCCGGGTTGCGAGGATCATCTTCCGGGATACCGGCTTCGACTTTACCAACCAAGTCAGCTCCAACGTCAGCTGCCTTGGTATAGATGCCGCCACCGATACGAGCAAACAACGCAATCGAACTTGCACCCATGGCAAAACCACTGATGTAAGTTGAGGTTTCAGGAGAGCCACCATAGAGGTAGAAAAGAATACCGACCCCGATCAAACCTAAGGCCGCAACCGACATACCCATGACAGCACCACCGCTGAAGGCAACACTCAAGGCTTTAGCCTGGCCAGACTCATTAGCGGCAGCCGCTGTCCGGACGTTAGCCCGGGTCGCAGCAACCATGCCGAAATAGCCGGCAAAAACCGAACAGGCGGCACCGCCTAAGAAAGCGTAGGCGGTCTGCTCACCGAGCAATCCATAAAGAAGAGCAAAAACGATAACGACGAAAAATGCCAGAATCTTGTATTCACGTTTCAAAAAGGCCATCGCCCCAGAGTGAATTGCATCTGAAATTTCCTTCATTTTGTCGTTACCAGCTGACTGTTTAACGACATAAGAGTAGAGTACACCGGCAAAAAGGAGCCCAATAACTCCAAGAATAGGCGCGTACATGGTATAACTTTCCATACTTTTCCTCCCTTGCTAAAATAGCGGTTTAGGTTAAACTGAAAATTTAATTCTCTTATAATCTAACAAGTTGAATGTTTTCTGGCTTACAACCAGAAAACGACGTCGAAAAAAACTAATCCTCAACCGAAACCCGGCGATTGATCAAATTCATCGCCGCAGTAATTCCGGAACTGACAACTTCGGCAATCCCGGCGGCACTCCGCGATATTACCTCATCAACCAAGTGCTGTTCATTGCTGCTGAAAGGTGCCAGAACAAAATCTACAGTATCCTCAGTAGTCCGACTTTGACTGCCGACACCAAGTCTGAGACGTAAAAAATCTGGACTGCCCAGCTCTTCGATTAAAGATTTAAGCCCGTTATGACCACCGCTGCCGCCACCTTGTTTCAGCTTAATCCGACCCAAATCCAGATCAAGATCATCATGAACAATCAACAGCCGGTGCAGATCAGCAATCTGCAACCGTTCCATTAAAGCCCGGACAGCAAACCCGGAGTTATTCATAAAAGTCCTGGGCTTAACCAATAAAACTGAACGGTCGGCGAGCTTGGTGACCACAATTTCAGATTGGGCATAGCCCACGAATTCAAAAGAACTTAGCGAACTAATTTTATGCAGCAAGTAATCTAGAACAATAAAGCCAAAATTGTGACGCGTCGCAACATATTCAGGGCCCGGATTACCCAGGCCGACAATCACAAAATCGATATCAGACAGAGATGACTCCACTGGGACAAAAACAGGTTACTCAGCCGGAGCCGCACCCGTATCTTCAGCTTCAGCTTCGGTTTCAACTTCATCAACAGAAATTTCATCATCGTCCACGACAACTTCTTCTTCCTTGGCAACAGTCTGAACTGTAACGATAGTAAAATCTACCGAAGTATCAAACTCAACGCCCTCAATATCGAGGTCGCTTATATGGATTGCATCACCGATACCAAGCTCGGTGACATCAATAACAAAGTTTTCAGGAATTGCCCGGGGAAGACATTTGGCAACCAGGGATCGGCGGATCGGCTGCAGTAATCCACCTTCCGCAACCCCGATCGCTTTCCCTTCAAAAACCAACGGAATTTCGACCTGAATCGACTCACCGTAGCGAACTCCATAAAAATCAAGATGGATCACCCGGCCACTGACCGGATCTCTCTGAATATCTTTAATAATAGAGAGCAACTCATCATTCTGCCCGGCACCATCGACATCAAGCGCAACCAGTCCACTGGCTCCACTCTCCTGCAAAAACTTATCAATGACCAAGCGCTCAACAGTATACTGGGTTACCGGACACTGCCGACCATAACGGACTGCGGGAATTTTACCTTCACTACGCAACTTCCGGGCAAACCCTTTTCCGCTCTCAGTTCTAGTTTCAACTGCTAATTCCGCAATTGCCATACCCTACTCCTCCTTAAACAACAACGGCACAGATGGTTTAATCAATACGGCCGCTGAAAAAATACTTCGCAACTTTTATAAGCTGGTTAACAAACAAAAAAATCGACAAAAATATATAAAAACTAACGCGGACTAAAGCCCGCCAGTTTCAAAATTCCTTTAGAGAAACAAGGCACTGACCGAATCACCAAAATAGATCCGTTTGATAGCATCGGCGATCAAAGCTGAGACTGAAAGCACCTCAATTTTAGCACACGCCTTGGTTCGGTCTGTGGGTGGTAGTGTATCGGTAATTATCACTTTTTCCAATTTAGACTTTTCAATCCGTTCGATCGCCGGCCCGGATAAAACCCCGTGCGTAGACAGCCCATAAACCCTGGATGCACCTTTTTTTACCAGAGCATTTGCGGCTTCAGTTAAAGTTCCGGCGGTATCGATCATATCATCGAGTATGATTGCGGTTTTCCCGTCAATATCACCGATAACGTTCATTACTTGCATAACATTGGGACCACTGCGGCGTTTATCAATAATCGCCAGTGAGACTTTCAACTTTTTCGCAAAAGAGCGCGCCCGTTCAACCCCGCCGGCATCGGGTGAAACAACGACCAAATCGCCTTCAATGTTATTTTTCACATAATCAAGCAGAACCGGCGACGCATAGAGATGATCAACTGGAATATTAAAAAAACCCTGAATCTGACCGGCGTGAAGATCAACCGTCAGGACTCTCTGGGCCCCGGCCACAGTCAATAGATCAGCCACCAGTTTGGCGGTAATCGGAGCTCTGGGCGCAACCTTGCGATCCTGACGGGCATAGCCGTAGTAGGGTATAACCGCCGTAATTTCAGCCGCTGACGCTCTTTTCAACGCATCAATGATGATCAAAAGCTCCATCAGATTAGCGTTGACCGGATCGGAGGTCGACTGGACCACAAAAACATGCATTCCGCGCATGCTTTCATGGAGTTCAACCATCACTTCACCGTCACTGAAACGCTTTACCACCCCTTTACTCAAAGGCTCACAAAGATCCTTGCAGAGTGAATTAGTAAGCAGCGGATTTGAATTTCCGCCAAATATTTTCAAGCGCTCCATTTGCATATACCCTGGCATTATTGAATATAACGCTTTGTTACCCTTAAGGAAACATCTGGTTCCGATCAACACCGTCTAATACTATGGTGAAAGATACCCCTGAACCACGCTGGCAATGGCAGGGGCGGTAGGACTCGAACCTACGAATGCAGGCACCAAAAACCTGTGTCTTACCACTTGACGACGCCCCTGTAATAAGCAGTCACTAAAGTTGCGCCCCTAATATAGAAAAAGCCGCAACAAGTCAAGCACGATGTGAATTTGGGGCTTTTTATTTTTTCAGATTCTATCAATCATGAGTGAAACAGATTCAGGTTGCGAGCCAGAAAAAATTCACCGCCGGAACCCTGCCAACGCTGCCGGGCATCAGCTTCTGCCCGGACTGCCGGAGCAAGTTCAGAATAGACCGCATAAACCACCGAACCGCTGCCACTCATCAACGCTCCCAGAGAACCCGGGCTCTCTGCCAACCATGCCTTGATCTCCGCCAGCTGCGGATAAGAGGCCATCACCGAGGCTTCAAAATCATTCTCAAGCGAATAGCTTAAAGCTTCCGGCTGCTCCCTGAACTGCTCTATATCGTAACCGGAGAAATCACTTGCCACCGGTGCGTTAAGACTTGAATAAGCCCAGCCGGTATTAATGCTGAAAGCAGGTTTTATGAGCAGGTAATAGCGTCTCCGGGCCGGCTTTAACGGAGTGATACGATCGCCTATCCCTTCGATCAGTGAAAGTTCAGGTGCGAGGAAGAAGGGAATATCAGCACCGATCGCTACCGCAATCGCGATCAGTTCGTCAGATTCAAGTCCAAGTTTATAAAAATCGTTGAGCAGTCTTATAATCCCGGCCGCATTACTGCTGCCGCCCCCGAGGCCGGCACCGGCCGGGATGTTCTTTTCCAGCCAAAAATTCCAGTGACCATGAATACTCACCCCTTGCTCCCGGGCTCTGGCCACCATCTTACGTGCGGCCTTCACCACTAGATTTGATTCGGCATCGAGCTCCATCATTTGCGGAGACTGAAGAGAAATGCTCTCTTCAGGAGCTGCATTGAACTCACAATAGATTGTATCAACCAGGGAAACCGGCTCCATCACGGTATAGATATCATGATAGCCGTCATCGCGGCGACGGACAATTTTAAGACCGAGATTAACCTTGGCCGGAGTTATGATAAAAGCTGAAAAGGTTGCAGGCAAGACCATTATCTACTCGATCACAATGTTCTTTTTCCCAGCCGGTACAATTTTCTTAACCGCCCGGACTTTAAGGACACCATTCCTGAAGGTTGCTTTAACCTGATCGGCATCCACCGGATCCGGCAATATGATCACTCGCTCGAAGCGCCCGTGTCCGCGCTCAAGACAAATCACTTCGGCATTATCGGGAACCTCAAAACCCTCTTCCCGACGCCCTTTAATTACAAGTTTATCCGCAGCCACAGTAAGATCAACCTCTCCTTTGTCAACCCCGGGCAGATCAATTGTAATCTGATATTCATCACCACAATCAAACAGATCAACTGCCAGAGACCACTGGGAACCGGGTTTAAGGCAATACGAACCGGATTCGGTTTCAGACGTGGCAAAAAAACGATCCATCTTATCCTTCATGGAGAAGAGCATCTCGAAGGTTTCGTCTTTTTTTTCACTCATGATTCCTCTCCTCTCCCCCTTCCGCCGGAGATCATTTTCTACAGAACCGCAAAAATAGCTTTATCCTCTAGATTTCCGGCTTTTATCACCTGAAAAAGAACGCTGCCCCCATTTTCATCAGGATTGGGGCAGGAGTGTAACAAAGAATTTCCCAAAGCGACAACCGTTTGCCCGAAACCATCAGGATCCGGTAAAAAGTCATGGTCGAAATCTATCCAGCCGAGCAGAGCACCGTTATCATCCTGCAACCGGAATTCAAGCCGCTGTTCCAGAGTAAACTTTAGATTGACTAAAGCATCAGTCTCCAGGGTACACATTGCCGGATCATGAAGCAGACAGGAACGCTCCTGATCGAAATAGTGACCGCTGCGACCGCCTTTTTTCTCCAACAGCGAAACTTCGGTTAAAGACATTGCCTTATCGACCGCTTTACACATATCATAAATAGTCAGACCGGCAATGGTAACTGCGGTTAAGGCTTCCATTTCGATCCCGGTTTGGCCGGCCAGTGAAGCCTCACCAACAATTACGATAGCGGATTTAGAGCGGTTATCCGGAGAGAACAGGGGAATAAGTTCGACCCCGGCCCAGGAAAGGGGCAGGGGGTGACAGAGAGGAATCAGCTCACCGGTTCGTTTCGCAGCCATGATCCCGGCCAGACGAGCCGCCCCGAAAACATCACCTTTCGCAAATCCCTGCGACGTTATAATTTCAAGCGTCTCCGAAGCCAGTAGAATTCTGCCCCGGGCCCGGGCGTAACGCCGGGTTACGGGTTTGGCGCCGACATCAACCATCGCCGCTTGCCCCCGCGCATCAAGATGACTTAAAGATGACACATCAACCACCAATTGTTGACATTACCCGGGCACACTTGCGTTCTGAATTACAGGCTAAACCGTGCTCTGCTGATTTAGATGCCACTGCCAATCGCACCATTTCG
Source organism: Candidatus Tharpella sp. (assembly GCA_021163565.1). Classification (GTDB taxonomy): domain Bacteria; phylum Desulfobacterota; class Anaeroferrophillalia; order Anaeroferrophillales; family Tharpellaceae; genus Tharpella. Next base: position 5,186 of record JAGGTT010000023.1, on the reverse strand, counting down.
GCAATTTTCTCAGGGTCGCCACCGGCCCGTAACACCTCTCTTAAAGGAAACTCTTTATCTGAAAGCAGACAGGCCCGCAGATGTCCGTCAGCGGTCACCCGGATCCGGTTACAGGAGTCACAAAAATGGTTGCTCATCGCTGTAATCACACCAATCTTCCCCGGAGCCCCGGGCAAACGGTAGAGACGGGCCGGACCGCCGAATTCAGAAACTACCGGTTCAAGACCAGCAATTTCGGTTGAAATCTGCTCAATGATCTGGTCTCCGCTCACCATATCCGCAGGATTCCAGACCGAAGATGAACCAATCGGCATATACTCGATAAAACGGACATGGATAGGATATTTCCGGGTTAACTCGGCAAAAGCCAGTAATTCATCGTCGTTAACCCCGCGCATGACCACAATATTGATTTTTACCGGAGTAAAACCAATGGCTAAAGCGGCCTTGATCCCGCCCAGAACCCGGTCGAAATAGTCGCGGCCGGTAATTTTTTTAAATCTTAACGGATTGAGCGTATCCAGGCTCACATTGACCCGACGCAGTCCCGCAGCCCAGAGTGGAGCCGCCAGTTTTTCCAACAGAACCCCATTTGTTGTCAGGCTGATATCATTGATACCGTCAATATCATTAAGCCTGGCGATGAGTGAATCGAGATGCCGCCGAACCAGCGGCTCACCCCCGGTCAGGCGTACCTTGTCAACTCCGAGGCCGACCAGAACCTTGACCAGTCTCAAGATCTCTTCATAACTTAAAATCTGAGCCCGGCTATGCGGTGAAAAGGTCGGAGCGGAACAATAACTACAACGCAGGTTGCAACGGTCAGTTACCGAGATTCTGACGTAACTTACTGAGCGGTTATGACCGTCCTGTAGAGCTGGTCTAAACATAAAACTACTCAACAAAGGGATTATGACGAATCATCGTCTGTTCCCGGTCAGGTCCTACCGAAACCAGCATTGCTTTGATACCAAGCTGCTCTTCGATATAGGAGACATATTTTCTGGCATTTTCCGGAAGCTGGTCATAATCTAAGATCGCCGAGATATCCTCATCCCAGCCGGCAAATTCACTCAAAACCGGTTCACAAGCCTCAAGGTCCTCAATGGAGGACGGGAAATATTCAATAATTTTACCGTGCAAACGATAACCGGTACACACTTTAATGGTCTCAAGGCCGGAAAGCACATCAAGCTTGGTCAAGGCAAAACTATTTAGACCATTTAGTAATGCCGCATAGCGTAAAGCAACCAGATCAAGCCAGCCGCAGCGCCGCGGCCGCCCGGTCGTAGTTCCGACTTCACCACCACGCACACTTAAATGCTCACCAATCTCATCATCCAGCTCGACCGGAAACGGGCCACTGCCGACCCGGGTGGTATAGGCTTTCACAACCCCAATAACTTCATCAATGTCAGTCACACCGACCCCGGATGAAGCACAGGCATTAGCTGCCATAGTAGAAGATGAAGTAACAAAGGGGTAGGTACCGTGATCAATATCCAGCAGCGTTCCCTGCGCTCCTTCAAAAAGAATTGACTCATTTTTCTCAAGGCACCGAGCCAGTTCATACGGCACTTTTTTAATCACCGGACAGACTATCGCGGCGGCTTCTTTAAGTTCGGCGAAAACCTTTGCAAACGAAACCGGAGCTTCATTATAGATTTTTTCAAGCATCAGATTGTGCTGCTCAAGAAGATTTTTCAACCGGGCCTCTAAAACTGCTTCCGGTGCCAACAGGTCGCCCAGACGCAGACCCCAACGGGCCATCTTACTCTCATAAGCGGGGCCGATACCGCGCCCGGTAGTCCCGATCTTAGCTGTACCCCGCTGCTTTTCGCGGGCCTGGTCCAAACGCCGGTGACTCTCTAAAATGAGGTGCGCTTCATCACTTAAAATCAGCTGCGGCAGGACATCGCGGCCGCTCTGTTTCTGCAACAGGTCAATCTCTTCCAGCAGAATTTTGAGATCGATTACGACCCCGCTGCCGATAATACAGATTTTTTCCGGCCGCATTATGCCGGAGGGAATCAGATGCAGGGCATAGCGCTGTCCGTCAATCACCAAGGTGTGTCCGGCATTGTTACCACCCTGAAAACGCACCACTACCTCAGCCCATTCAGTCAGCAGATCAACAATTTTACCTTTACCCTCATCCCCCCACTGGGTTCCGATGAGAATTACATTTGCCATAATAATAAGTTCCTCAGGCGCTTAAACCATCAAATAAAGCGCAGACCGGTCAAAATCTTTAACCCGGAAGGCGGTATTTTCTTTTACAGATAAATCTCGCGAACCTTAACGATATTCGGCAGGGTTTCAAGACCCTTGACCACTGTTTCATCTATCGGGGAATCAATCTGGACCAGAGAGAGAGACATGCCGCCCACCCCTTCCCGACCGAACTGCATACGTCCGATATTAACGTTATTACTCCCTAAATAGGCGCCGATGGAGCCGATCACTCCCGGTTTATCATGAGCATCGATAACCAGCAGATGGCCTTCAGGTATCGCATCAAGCTCGAACTGATTGACCTTGACAATCCGCGGTTCGATCTTACCGAAGAGAGTTCCGGAAATTGAAAAAACCTGGTTACCGCTCTTACCCTGCAACAAAATCATTCCAGTGAAATTACCCGCTTCTGCCGTCTTGGTCTCCGCCACCGAGATCCCCCGGTCTTTGGCAATCGAGGGAGCATTGACAAAATTTACCACATCCCCGACCATCGGAGTCAGCAGACCCTTGAGCAGAGCGGTGGTAATCGGTTCGGTATCGTGTTCCGTGACACTTCCCTTATATTCAATCCGCACTTCACTCAAACCGCAACTGTCGCCGCTACAGAGCTGGGTATAGAAAAGACCCATCTTCTCAGCCAACGTCAGGTAAGGGCCGGTCACTTTCAACACCTCGGCACTGACACTGGGAACGTTAAGCGCGTTGACAATCGTCCCATTGCTGAGATAGTCGGCAATCTGTTCGGCCACGGTTACCGCGACATTCACCTGAGCCTCGTCGGTCGAAGCTCCCAGATGCGGAGTACAGATAAAATTATCGAGGGTAAAAAGCGGATGGTCTGATGCCGGCGGCTCCTCTTCGAAAACATCAAAGGCGGCACCGCTGACCTGACCGTCACGCAGCGCCGCAAAAAGATCATCCTCTTTGATAATGCCGCCGCGAGCGCAGTTAATTATCCGGACGCTGTCCTTCATAATTGCAAAACTGTCCTGATTGATCATATGCCGGGTCTCTTTGGTCATCGGCGTATGCACAGTAATATAGTCAGACCGGCGGAAAAGATCGTCCAGAGACACGAGCTCGATATCCATGTTGGCGGCCCGCTCTTCGGAAATAAAGGGATCGAAAGCGATAACCTTCATCTTCAAACCCTGAGCCCGGTCGGCAACTATCGCACCGATATTACCCAGGCCGACAATCCCGAGGGTTTTATTAAAGAGCTCTTTGCCCATAAAACGGCTCTTTTCCCATTTGCCGCTCTTCATTGAAGCGGTCGCCTGGGGAATGTTCCGGCTTAAAGAGAGCATCATCGAAACCGTATGTTCGGCCGTGGTAATAGTATTGCCTTTCGGTGTGTTCATAACCACGATACCCTGAACCGTCGCCGCCGGGATATCAACGTTATCAACTCCGATTCCGGCCCGGCCAACTATTTTCAGGCGCTTGGCTGCGGCAATGATCCGGGCCGTAACCTTGGTCGCACTGCGAATCGCCAGGCCATCATAATCACCAATAACCTCAAGCAGTTCATCTTCAGACATGCCGACCTTGACATCAACCTCAACATCACTGTATCCGGCAAAAACCTCGATCCCCTTCGGAGACATCTTGTCACTGACCAGAACTCTATATTTACTCAATTTTCAACCTCTGAACCAATAAATAAATAATCAACCGTTAAATTACAACAAACAACAACTAATTTTGCCTAGATTACACCCTGAGCGACAACAAGGAAGTACCCTTAAGGGTGCTCCACAAAAATAAAAGTAGGCGCTAAGAAGAAAACAAGAAAAGCCACTCCCTATAATTAAAGTAGTAGACAGCTGTCAAGTCCAAACTGACAGCTAACAATAAAAACCGAAAAATTCATCGGCCAAAACGGTTCATGCCGACCTCAAATTATCTGGATACGGTTAAAATTGCACCCCTTTTTTACCCGCGGCAAGCCCTAAAATGATTTTATATGCATTTTTCATTATTTTCTGCTATAGAGCCCGACCAGTCACAATCAATCATTTTCCCTGTACAGGGTGTCTTGAAAAATTAGAGTTTTTATTCGAGTACAAGGCAGGCAAAGATTTTAACCGCAGGAATATACTTAATATTTTGAGGATTAAAATTTGGGCCTAACGCAGTAATCGGATAAAAAGGCAATTTTTCGAGATTCCCTACATTTTTCAACTTAATTGAAAGGAAACCGTTATGCAGCCAGAAAAAAAACCTCTACGTCCCTACTTTTCTTCCGGTCCATGCGCAAAACGCCCCGGATACGATGTCAGCAAACTCCAGATAGAGACTCTCGGCCGCTCCCACCGTAGCGCTCTGGGCAAAAAAGCATTGCGTGACGCCATCGAGCAAACCAAAGCTGTCCTTAAAATACCCGCCGACTATCGAGTGGGAATCGTCCCGGCTTCCGATACCGGAGCCATGGAGATGGCGATGTGGTCGATGCTGGGTGAGCGGGCCGTTGATGTTTTCGCCTGGGAATCATTCGGCAGCGGCTGGCTGTCCGATATAAAAAACCAGCTTAAACTGGACGTCACCGCCCATACTGCAGATTATGGTCAATTACCGGATTTGAGCCAGGCTGATCAAAAAAAGGATATCGTCTTTACCTGGAACGGCACCACCTCCGGCGTCAAGGTTCCCGATGGTGACTGGATCAGTGACAGTCGTGAAGGTCTGACTTTCTGCGATGCAACCTCAGCGGTTTTCGCCATGCCGATGGCTTGGGAAAAACTGGACGTGACCACATTCAGCTGGCAGAAAGTCCTTGGCGGTGAAGGCGGCCATGGGGTACTTATCTTAAGTCCGCGTGCAATCGCCCGCCTTGAATCATACACCCCAAGCTGGCCGCTGCCCAAAATTTTCCGACTGACCAAGGCCGGTAAACTGATTGAAGGCATTTTCACAGGGGCGACCATTAATACCCCTTCCATGCTTGC
>JAGGTT010000092.1 GCA_021163565.1 Candidatus Tharpella sp. | reverse complement strand
TTGTGGCTGGGTGAGTTTTCATTGAGCCCGGCCGGGGTATCAATAACCGAGAGATCTTTGAGCTCAATCTTCTGATTTTCAAGATAACAGGGAAGCTGCTCCCAGCTTATCCGGTCTCCGGCTCGGCAGGGAGTAACCAAGGCCGGGGCGCAGTATATGGCGAAAACTAAAAGGATGCAGAGAAGCTGAAGCGAGTAACTTCTTTTTGCAGTTTGATTTGGCACCGGTTTTTTCTCCTTGGTTTCCGGCGGGTGGAAATCAGCTCTGTCAGTATTTAAGGCGGATTTACAAAAAACTGACAATGGCACTGCCCATCTCCTGCGTGCCGACAATGTTGCTCTCTGCCATCGCGATATCGCGGGTATGAGTGCCTGAAAGCAAGGTTTTGGTGACGGCATTTTCGATCGCGTCCGCCGCCTTATCCAGGGCAAAGCTGTAACGTAGCATCAAGGCGGCCGAGAGAATCTGGGCGATCGGGTTAGCGATCCCCTGGCCGGCGATATCCGGAGCCGAGCCGCCGGCGGGTTCAAAAAGGCCGAAATTCTCCCGGTTGAGACTGGCCGATGCTAAAAGACCCATTGAGCCGGTCAGCATCGCTGCTTCATCGGAGATGATGTCGCCGAACATATTGCCGCAGAGCATGACGTCAAACTGGTGTGGATCTTTGACCATCTGCATCGTTGCGTTGTCAATGTAGAGATGGTTCAGGGTGACATCGGGATACTCTTTTGCGATTTCGATAACTACCTCGCGCCATAAAACCATACTCGTTAAAACATTGGCTTTGTCGATCGAGGTGACGATGTTGCGGCGTTTGCGGGCGGCACTGAAGGCGAGCCGGGCAATCCGTTCGATTTCGGCCCGGCTGTAGACCAGGGTGTCGAAGGCTTTTTCGTCAGGCCCCGAACCTTCCCGGCCCTTGGGCTGGCCGAAGTAGATGCCGCCGGTCAATTCGCGGACGCAGAGAATATCAAAGCCCTCGCCGACAATCTCCGGTTTCAAGGGTGATGCCGCTGCCAGAGAGGGGTAGATGCGGGCCGGGCGAAAGTTACAGAAAAGATCAAAATGTTTTCTTAAAGGCAGCAGTGCGGCCCGTTCCGGTTGCTCAGCGGGCGGGAGGTTTTCCCATTTCGGACCGCCGACCGAGCCGAAGAGAATAGCATCACTATCTTCACATACGCTTAAGGTCTCCGGCGGCAGCGCCGCACCGTGATTATCAATGGCACAGCCGCCGACATCGGCAAAAATGTAGGAAAATTTGCAGGCGAATTTCTTCTGTACGGCATCCAGAACTTTAAGAGCTTCCGGCATTATCTCCGGGCCGATACCGTCTCCGGCCAAAATTGCTATTTTCTTCATTGGTTCTTCCTTAAGTATGGAAAAGAGCAGTTGTAATCAAGTCATGCGGATCGCAAATTGGGGGCAGAAACCGACGCAGTAGCCGCAGCGCAGGCAGAGGTCGGGGTTGATTACCGGTTTGCTTTCCGGCGCAAGTTTGCTGATAGCATGGTTGGGGCAGGTTTCAATGCACTGGCCGCAGTCTTTACAGATGAAATCAACCACCTGAAAACATTTTTCTTCGATTACCAACTCCGGCAGCGTGTTAAGCTTGTCTGCGGCGGTGTTGAAATAGGCCAGATTATATTCGACTTCCCGGGAGTTGACCATGCCCATGGCAATCGGCAGAGAAAATCTTTCACGAACGAAGCTTACGGCTGCATGATATTCGTTGACGAGACAGCCGCCACCCAGGGCCTTCATAAGATAGACCCCTTTGCCGTGTTGCCGGCATTTCTCTATCGCTTTTTCCATCTCCTCGAGCGTACCATTGAGAATGCCGATGCCGGTTCGGTTTATAATTGGAAAAACGATATCGACTTCATTATTTTCCGCCGCAAGCTGCACTGCCGGTACCGAGTGGGTGCTGATCCCGATCGCTTTGATGAGCCCTTTTTCTTTGTAATCGAGCATCACTTGCCAGGCCCCGGCCCGGGTTTTGAAAACATCTTCACCCTCCGGCACCCGGGCTGCGTGGAGGTGGAAGATATCGATATAGTCAATCTCCAACTGGCGCAGACACTCCTCGATGGCCGTCGTCATGCCTTCCGCCTCAAGAGCCATCGATTTACTGGCGATAACCGGTCGTACCGCGCACTTGTGCAAGGCTAAGCGAATCGGTTCATAGGTTTGATAGAGTTGGGCGGTGTCAATAAAATTGATGCCACCGGCCAGGGCCTGAAGGATAATCTCTGCTCCCGCTGCCGGTTCCATTTTTTTCTGAAGCGGCCCCATCGGCAGAGCTCCGAAACAGAGTTCACTGACCTTGATTCCGGTTTGCCCTAAAATAAAATCACGCATAATTTTTTTGCTTCCAAGTCTAATCGCGAGCTCTTTCTTTCTGAGTTAAGTGCTCCTGAGAAAGCCGGTAGGCGATGTAATATTTGTAGATATTGCTGACATACTGGACGGTCTCCCGGCCGATGTGTTTGGCTGCGGCCAGTTCAACATTGGCAAACCAGAGATTCTTGTCAAGACCCATCTTTTGCGTCAGGGTGCGCATTTTGGCAATTTTTCTCGGGCCGGCGTTGTAGGCGGCAAAGCTGAACAGCATTTTGTTCAGATCATCCATTTTCTGATTGCCGGCATAGTATCTGTCATAGATGAAACGCAGGTATTTGCTGCCGGCACTGATATTGTTTTCAATCTTTTCAATATCTTTGATATCCACATTCCGGTCTCCGGCGGTACTCTGCAAAACCTGCATAATGCCAATGGCACCGGCACTACTACGTCTTTTCTGGTCGAGTTGCGACTCCTGAAAGGCTAAAGCCATGAGCATCAGGTAATCGAAATTATAGCGCTTACCGTTTTCCTGGAAGAGACTGACTGTTTCAGTAAAGCGTTTGCGTTTGTCTTTCTGATTTGGATTTTTTACCCAGCGATTATTTTTCAGGTAGCGTTTAAAAATGATATTACCCATCAGGGTTCCCTGGCGGTGTTGCTTGATGAACTGGTTGACTACTGTCTTCAACTGCGGACTTTTTTTGCGGAATGCCCAAGCTATCTGGCCGCCGGAATTGATTACCAGATCCTCCCTGAGGATGAGTTTATCGTAAATTTCAGTCCAGAACCTGGCTTTATGGAGATCGACCACGGCCCAGGGTATGATGTCGGAGTTGACCATTTCAAGCAGGTCGGCATCCTCAAGATATTTCCCCGCCGGTTTGAGCTCGATCTTTTTCAGGCCAGCTTTAACCAGGGACCGGTTCAATCCTTGCAGATGTCCAAAATAACTGCTGGAATGGCGAACCATTATTTCATGTCCGGCAAGATCCTCCAACCGGTTCAGTTTAACCGCTTTAGGGCCGGTAACGAGAATTTCTTTGACTTCCCGGAGCAGAGGTTCTGAGAAATCAACCAGTTTAAGACGTTGCGGAGTGATGGTCAAATTAGCTACCGCCAGATCGCCGCGTCCTTCAGCCAGGTCAGTCAAAATCCGGTCACGGGTGGTTGGAATAAAAAGCACCCGGATCTTGACGATCTTTTTGTTAAGTTTTTTGTTGATAAATTTTTCAAAGAGTTTCAGTATCTCATAAGCTGCCCCCCGGGCTTGACCGTGGTCGAAAAAATATAACATATCATTGTAAATTACCAGAGCCCTGATGGTATGGTTCTGGTTCATTTTATCAAAATCACCGGTAAATTTCTGGTTGTGCAGAAGTGCATCGTGTTTGTCTGCCGCCATTACTGGGGCGGGTAACAAAGCTGTGATGCTGAAGAATAACAACAGAGAGAGGACTTTAATTGCTTTAATAGACATGGTTGAAAACTCACAGGTAAGATTT
>JAGGTT010000217.1 GCA_021163565.1 Candidatus Tharpella sp. | reverse complement strand
TAATTTTTCTTCTTGACATGGGTGAGTTTGACTGTTAAATAGGATGAAAAATATATAGTTAGTTAACTTTATTCTTTAGTAAGGAGTTATCTCATGTGCATAGAAATTAAATTCCAGTGTCAGGGTGGTCATCAGAGTGCTCAGTTCAGTAACCTCAACAATATTCTGCCGGCGACGGTAATCAATAAAGTTTATTGTCCTGAGTGCCAGGATAAACCTGAGTTCGATGCCTCGACAATGCTGGTAGATACTGGTTGGCTGATTGAATATGATATGGAGTTGGCAGTCTATCTTTTAGGTAAGCACGGTATCGAAAAAGAGTCGGTGACTCCGGAATTTGTCTTCGACAGCCGCTATTCAACCTGGCAGGGAATGTCTCCGACAGATATGGCTGAGAGTATCCAGGAGCGGCAGGAAATTATCGCTCTGGCCAAAGTTGATAAGATAAAATATTTCGAGACAATGAAGAGTTGGAGTATCGACCGTATGAAGGCTTTTACCGAGGCTGGCTGGCGTAAAGCCCAAGCCTCGGCTTAGCAGGAGCAGTTTCTGACTGTCTCTTTTTCTCCTCCCCCTTTTTACGATAGTGGCGGGTTCGGCGAGGCCGGATCCGCCATTGTTGTTTCCTGTGTTAATTCCTCAAAAAAAGTTTAATTTTTCAAGATATATTGCAGCTGTTCGACGACTTCATCAATCAGCCATTGCGGAGTTGAGGCTCCGGCACTGATGCCGATTGCCTGCTTGCCGGAAAACCATTCGGGGTGCAGATCGGCAAGCGTTTCAATATGGTAGGAATCGGGTAGCCGTTCTTTGCTGAGTTCGTAGAGGCGGTTGGTATTGGCACTGTTGCGGCCGCCGATGATAAGCATGCAGTCACACGCCTCGGCCAGTTGTATGGCTTCACTTTGACGATTGCTGGTGGCAGTGCAGATGGTGTTGAAACAGCGTAATTCGCCTTTGACTGCCAATAAGGCTGAGGCGATTTCGTTGTAAAGCTGTTGTGATTGTGTGGTCTGGGCCAGCAGAGCGATGCGTGAAGACTTGCGCTCGGTAAAAAAATCAGCCGGGATGTCGGCAAGAGAGGTTACCACTTGGGTATTCTGCGGATCTCCGTAACTGATGAGACCGGCAACCTCGGGATGATCGGGTTCACCGATTATGATAACCTGGTAACCGGCACTGCTCATTTCCGCGACAATCTCCTGGGCCCGGCGGACGAATGGACAGGTTGCGTCAATCAGAGTCAGGTCAGGGCGCTGTTTGAGTTCTTGCGCCAGCTCGCGGGTAATGCCGTGCGATCTGATGATCACCACTCCGGGTTCAGGAACATGGTTTAAGTCGGTCGGCTTGACCCCCAGAGCCGAGAGCTGAGTTACGACTTGGGGATTGTGAATGATCGGACCTAAGGTCGAGATCTGCTGGCCGGGATATTTGTGCGGGGCTTCATTGGCCAGTTTAACCGCTCGCTTTACTCCGAAACAGAAACCGGCGGTATCGGCAATCCTGATTCGGGGTTGCTTATTCATGATCCGGTTCTTCTTCATGTTTATCAAAGCGGGCATGAAAGAGTTGCAGGATCTTCTCGCAGACATCCTCGATGGTAAGATTAGTTGAATCGATCAAAATGGCATCATCGGCCATCCGCAATGGGGCCTGGGCGCGGGAGCTGTCGGCGGCGTCGCGATCGGCGATGGCCTGGGTTACGCTCTGAAGGCTGATTTCCGAAGATCCGGCCTGATCCTTAAGGCGGCGCCTAGCCCGGGCTTTAAGATCGGCATCAAGGTATATCTTAAGTTCGGCCTCAGGAAAGATAACGGTGCCGGCATCCCGCCCATCGATAATCGCGGGACAGCCTTGTGCTGCTTCTCGTTGTAACGGCAACAGGGCATCCCGGACTAAGGGAACACCTGAGACCGCCGATGCGAGTTGGTCGATCTGCGGGGTTCTGATCTCAGTTGTGACATCATTATCGTTACAAAAAACCAGGTTTTTATCATCATCAGCCTGAAATCTTATTTTGATATTAGACAGAAGCTGGTCGAGTGCCGTCGTATCTGTAAGATTGATTCCCTGTTTCAGGGCGGCCCAGGCGACGCTACGATACATGGCTCCGGTATCGATATAGATTAGGCTGAGCCGGGCCGCTATCCGCTTGCTGATCGTACTTTTGCCCGCACCCGAAGGCCCGTCAACCGTAATAACGAAATTTTTTCCAGTTGCTTTCATCTTACGCCTTGACCCGCTCCATGTACTCGCCAGTGCGGGTATCAATTTTTAAGCGGTCACCCGGATTTATGAAGAGGGGGACGTTGATCCGGGCACCGGTTTCAACCGTAACCGGCTTGGTGACACTGCTGGCGGTATCACCTTTGAGACCCGGTTCAGCTTCAGTGACTTCAAGGACGACGAAGGTCGGCAGTTCAAGGTTGACGACCCGGCCTTTATAGAAAAGTACCGTGACAATGCTGTTTTCCTGGAGGAAGTTTTTGTCGTTGCCGACGAGATCGGCGGTCAATGAAGTCTGTTCATAGGTGTCGTTATCCATGAAATGGAAATCACCATCCGTGTAGAGATACTGCATCTCCTTCTCTTCAATGTCAGGTTTGCCGACCTTCTCGCCTGATCGGAAAGTGCGGTCAACAACGTTGCCGTTTAAGAGGTTTTTAAGTTTGGTTCTGACAAAAGCACCGCCCTTACCGGGTTTGACATGCTGGAAGCTGACAATAGTAAAAGGCTCATCGTTAATTTCAATTTTGAGGCCGCGGCGAAAATCTGGGGTTGAATACATTCT
>JAGGTT010000052.1 GCA_021163565.1 Candidatus Tharpella sp. | reverse complement strand
TGGAACAATAAATCCGTAAGCGTCAAGAGGGTGAGGGATATCTTTACGCGGGAATGCGAGTGATACCGTGGCCGATGAGACATAAGGAATTTCATCGAGCAGGTCGGAGAGCCGCGGTAGTTGATTGCGGAGAAGGCCGGCTGCGGCATAGGCTTCAGTTGCTATGATGACCGCATCGGCTGTGGTTGCCTCATGGTTTTTTTCTTCAATTACCCAGCCGCCTTCCGGGGCCGGGCTGATCGAGGAGATATCACGTTCTAAAAGTATGTTTTCACTGCCGATAACCTCTCCGAGTTTTTCAACGATTTGGCCTAAACCATCATTCATTGAGATGAAAAAAGTTTTTTTCGGCCCCGTTGGGGCCGGATTTTTTTTCATCATTTCGACCATCTTCTTCTGACGTTTCAGCATGCCGATGATAAGGCTGCCGCCATCCTGTTCCATTTCAAGAAAGCGGGGAAAAGTGCTTAAAAGGCTCATGTTATCAGGATTGCCGGCATGGATGCCGCCAATCAGGGGTTCAGCCAGTTTATCAAGGGCCTCCCGGCCCAGGCGGCGGCGGACAAAAGAGGCCAGGGTCTCGTCACCGCTCTCTTTACGTTTAGGTACGAGAATATCACAGGCCATGCGGATTTTGCCCGGCCAGGAAATCAGCTTTGATGCCAGAAAAGGGAGCGGCTTAGTCGGCACCATCATCATCACCCCCTCCGGGAGGCGATGTAAAGCGTGATTATCGTAAACAAAGGTTCCGGAAGCCTGACTGCTCGTATTTAAGAGTTCATCTTCTAACCCAAGCTCTTTAATCAGTTGCAGGGCCCAGGGTTTTTCGATGATAAAGCAGTCGGGGCCGCCCTCAATCAGGTAAGGGTCATCTTTTTTTGTGATGATTTTGCCGCCCGGATACGAAGCTTTTTCATAAATTTTAATTTCCACCGGGGTGTCTGTCTGTCGGGCTTTCAACGTCAGTTCATAGGCTGCGGCCAGGCCGGTAATACCGCTGCCTATAATTGCGATTTTCTTGGGTGTCGTCATAAGTTATTATCTCTTTTTTATGAAATTTGCCAGCATACTGATGAAATCGTCATCGGCATTGGCCGGTTGTGAACGGCAGAGGTTCAGGTTATGCTGTGTACAGAAATCTTGCAATTCAAGATCAAGATCATAGAGAGTTTCTAAATGATCCATGCTGAAACTTACCGGAACCACCATGATGTTGCGGATTCCCGTTTGTTTCAGTTCGAGCAGGTGTTCCTCAATTTCCGGTTCGAGCCAGGCGCCGGGGATATTGCCTTTACTCTGGTAGGCCATCGAAGTCCGGCAGGCGGGAAGAAGCTTGATTACAGCTGCAACATTGGTTTTAATCTCATCGACATAAGTATCGCCTTTATCAATATAGCTTTGCGGAATATTGTGGGCCGAAAAAACAAGCTGAGTATCAGCTGCGTCAAGGTGCAGACTTCTCTCTTGAGCGGTTCTTAAGATCCTGTCAGCCAGGAGACGGTTGTAGGCATCTTCCTTAAACCAGCCCTCCAGGCGCTTAAATTTGAGGTCGCTGTCTGACGTAACTTCTTCAAGGGTCTGGTAGTAGGCGGCTGAACTTATGGTTGAAGAATGCGGCGATAAAGAAAGTGCCAGAACTTCAGTTATCCCGGCAGCCGTCATCTCAGCGACAACTGTGGCAATACCTGGTTCGGCATAGCGAAAAGCCAGATAGACCGGAGGATAATCAATCTTTTCGGCCAGTTTGTTCCGGATCTTGCGACATATTGATGGTAGCGGTGACCCCCCGCCGATTGCCAGATATTTTTTTTCGACCCGTTGTAGCAGACCCGGGGGCAATTGATCGCGGCGCAGCAGCCGGAGCATGAACGGTTCAATCTCGTTAAGATTTTCCGGCCCGCCGTAGGCCATTAAGAGGACAGCTTCTTTCATATTTTTTTGTAACCTAATTAGCGTTCAGGTTGATTGTATCTGTAGATGATTCGTGTCTGTTGCTGGATTCTTTTAAGGATGAACCTGCAAATTAATTAAAATTAAGGAGTTGTTGTAGTTTTTCACTTACGGTGCAAATTCAACGGTTACAGGTTTATCGATGATGCCGGCTTTTAACCCGCGGTCGAAAAGTTCGACTATGCCGGTGCGGGCGGCTTCAGGATATTCCAGGGTATCCTGATTGGCATAAAGATCAAGATAACGATCCAGGAGTTGGCGATCATTCAAGGCCGGGTCTTTGCGGATTTCGCGAGCTAAAAGATAATCAATTACTTCCTCGCGGTTGTCCAGTGCATAAGCGATACTTTGCCGGAGCAGATCAGAGATGACTTTGATTTTTTCAGCTCCCAGATCTTTACGGATCACATTGCCTCCCAAAGGTAACGGCAGGCCGGTCTCCTGCCACCACCATTGGCCGAGGTCGAGAACTTTATGAAAACCCCGCTCCTTATAAGTGAGGTTGCCTTCGTGGATAACTATGGCGGCATCAACTTCTTCCGCCCGCAGGGCGTCGAAGGTTTTTTCAAAGGGGCTGATCGGGATAACTTTGGGGGTGAAGTCGGGGCAGATGAGTTTGAAAACCAGGTAGGCAGTGGTTGAAAAGCCGGGGATTGAAATCTTTTTACCAGTCAGATCTTTCGGCTGCATGGGACTACAGCTTAAAACCAGCGGACCGTAATTGACTCCGATACTGCCCCCGTGTGGCAAGAGAAGATAGTTGTCGCAGATATCAGCATAGGCCCGGATTGAGACCGCTGTGATATCCACCGCATTTGCGGCCGCCAACTCATTCAAAGCCATTGTATCCTGGCGCTGGTGCTCGAAAACCAGCCCTTGAGTATCAATCTTTCCTTCAAGCAGGGCGTAAAACATAAAAAGATCGTCAGAATCGACACTGTAGGCCAGGGTTATT
>JAGGTT010000169.1 GCA_021163565.1 Candidatus Tharpella sp. | reverse complement strand
TAAACATAATGAAACTTTTCCCATCCTGCCGCACAAAAAAAAGACAGTCAAGCTGCTCTTTAATTAAAAAGGCAACCCGGCTGTCTTTTAGGTTTTTAGAGACAAGACCCGTGGCTTTCCGACCCCACCTTACGGCGGGAGTGGCTTTTTCAGCAAGTTTTCTACCTGACTTAGTATGTGACTTCCATAAGAAAGTCAAGCTGGATCGGCTAATCCTGCCACTGGCAACCTCAACTTTTCAGCCAAATTGTAAACGAAAGATATATCGTAATATGTGTAACAAAGCCAATAGCATTAAATGCTGGACGAAGACAAGCTTTCATGGTTATATGCCGCCACCTGTTATAGATGGTGACACAAAAACCCGCTGTTAATGTTGGATTCAGCGACTAAAATCGTCTCTTTTATGGCTTTTGATATGTTCTGAAATGAGTGTACCAAGGGGAGCCAGATATCAAAATGGTCGTTTTCTTTATTGAAAGCGGCCATTTCTGGTTTTTGGGCCAGGTTGTTTTTGGAAATTATATCAAATTGTTGATGGTAGTTTGGCTGGAGATCTACATTTTTCCAGATGGAGTTCGAATAGACGAAATTCAGGAGTTTTCTTTTTCCCACAAGGAGCGAGGCAGTTTGAAAGTAACAGAAAATATTTACGACATAGATTGAATAGTTAAAAAACTTTATTTTCCTTTATTTTATCTTTATAATTGACATCTATTATCAAGAAAAATTAAGATGAATAAAAAATCGCTCTCCAGATGGGCTAAAGGGCAAGTTTTTCTGTGTTAGAATAGTTACGAATCAATAACCTCTCCATATCTGGTAAAATTTAAAATGAGTAAAAAGACCATTGTTGTAGTTGAAGATGAAGCCGATATTCGGGAAGTGTTGATCTATAACCTGGAACGTGAAGGTTATCAGGTTTTTGGTGAAGCTGATGGGATAAAAGGTCTAAAGATGATTCAGAAGATGATACCTGATCTCGTTCTCCTTGATCTCATGCTTCCCGGCCTTGATGGCTTGCAAATATGTAAGCATCTAAAAGATAATAGCACAACCCACCAGATACCGATTGTCATGGTCAGTGCCCGGAGTTCGGAAAGTGATATTGTTCTGGGATTGGAACTTGGGGCGGATGACTATGTTACCAAACCTTTTAGTCCTCGGGAACTTCTGGCTCGCGTGCGTGCGGTTTTGCGCCGCCGGACGAATAGTCTGGACGAATTGGCCGGCTTATGCATCAATTGTGAGGGTGTAAGCATCGATGCTCGTCGCCATGAAGTTCTGGTTGATGGGATTGTGGTCAATTTGACGGCAACCGAGTTTAAACTTATTCACTATTTAGCTCAGCATCCGGGATGGGTTTTTACCCGAGACCAACTCATGGGCAAAGTTATGGGGCAGGATAATTTTATCATTGACCGAAATATTGATGTTCACATTCAGGCCGTGCGTAAAAAACTTGGTTCCCACCGCGATTTGATCGAAACCATTCGCGGTATCGGTTATCGCTTTAAAAACCTAAACGAGTAAAGCAAATGGTTTTGTTGCGTTCACGTATACTCTGGAAGATCTATGCAGTTTTTGTTGTCATTATTCTGCTTGTGGCTATTGTTGTCAGTAGTGGTGTGAGCAGACTGATTGAGCAAAAAACTTTAGATGAAGTAAAACAAATACTTGAGGTTCGGACTCTCTTGTTGAGCAGCTTAGTGCTGCCGTATTTGGGCGAGGAAGCGGCAACCCTGCAATCACTGATTAAAAAACTTGGTGATGAGACTCATACACGTTTTACGCTGATCGGGAATGAAGGGGTGGTCCTGGCCGATTCGGACAAAGATCCAGCCTCCATGGATAACCATTCTCAGCGACCGGAAGTACTCGCTTCGCAGCACTACGGAATTGGCATTACCACCCGTTTTAGTGACACACTGCAAACCGACATGATGTATCTTGCCCGACCGATTCGCGATCAGCACAAACTCCTCGGTTATGCTCGGGCTGCATTGCCCTTGATCTTGATCCAGCAGCGGGTCGCCGACAGCCGCAAGGCGATCATCCTCGGCATCGGCATAGTTACGTTGATAGCTCTGTTTTTCGGTTTTATACTGGCTCGTCATTTTATCCGGCCTTTGTTGGAGATGACTCGTATGGCCGAAGCCATGGCGGCGGGTGATTTCAGCCCAAGATTGAAGATTTGCCGCCGGGATGAAATTGGCAGGTTGGCTCAAGCTTTCAACCAGATGGCTGAAAAATCTCTGGAGCGAATCGAAATCATTAATACCGACCGCGGTAAACTCAATGCCATTCTCAGCGGCATGGTTGAAGGGGTGGTTGCGGTAGATGGTGATGAAAAAATCATTCACATGAACCAGGCTGCGGCATTACTGTTGCGGGCTGACGGACTTAGAAGTCTGGGCCAGCCGATATGGGAGGTAACCCGCCTGCATGATCTGTGCGACGTTCTCAATGATGCCTGCAAGAGTGATGGCGAGATAAAAAAGAGTATGAATATCTCGTACGGAGTTAATGAACAAGTTGTGGAGATGCACGCCGTACCGCTCAAAAATAGTGCCCATGAAACAGTCGGGGCCATGGTTGTTCTTCTCGATGTCTCGGAACTGCGCCATCTTGAAACCGTGCGCCGGGATTTTGTCATCAACGCCTCACATGAGTTGAAAACCCCGATTACCGCGATCCGGGCCCTGGTTGAAACCATGCTTGATGATGCGGAAAATATGCCGGAGGAGACCCGACTCTCGTTCCTTAACAAGATTGCAAATCAATCCTTGCGACTCTCCGCCATTGTTGTGGATTTGATGGCTCTGTCACGTTTCGAATTACAGGACGAGCAGGTTCAGCGAAGCGTTGTCGATTTGGGTCAGGTGGTTAAATGTTTGGTGCAGGGGCTAAAGCTTGCCGCCGAAGAGAAGAACCTAACCCTGGAGTACATCGAACCACATGAACCCCTGGAAATTGTCGGCGATGATGAGACTCTTGGTCAGGCGATTAGTAACCTTCTCGATAACGCAATTAAATACACTTCTCAAGGAGGTCATGTCACCGCCCGTTTATACGAAATGGGTAAAGAAGCGGTAATCGAGGTTGCAGACACCGGTATCGGTATCGAGCCGCAAGATAAAGAGCGGATATTTGAACGTTTTTATCGGGTTGATAAGGCCCGTTCGCGGGAGTTAGGCGGTACCGGCTTGGGGCTTGCGATTGTTCGCCATATCGTCATGGCTCACCAGGGAAGAATCGAAGTTGAGAGCCGGCCCGGCAGCGGCAGCACGTTTCGCTTGATTTTCAAAAAAAAATTATTGCACAACAATGGAGAAGCTAACTCATGACCAGACATCTGCAGATGGAACTCGACAACCTCAAAAAAGAGTTATTGCATATAGCTTCAATGGTTGAAAATGCCACCGAAAAAGCTCTTGTTGCTCTGATTGAGAGACGGGGTGAATTGGCGCAAGAGGTTATTGACGAAGATGATCTTATTGATGACAAGGAGGTGAGAATCGAGGAAGAGTGCCTCAAGATTCTGGCTCTCTACCAGCCGGTTGCCAATGACTTGCGTTTTGTCATCACCGTCCTCAAAGTTAACAACGATATTGAACGAGTCGGTGACCTGGCCGTCAATATTGCCGAAAGAGCTATCTATCTCTCGTCTCGGGAAATGCTGGATGTGTCACTGGATTTGCCCGAAATGATCTCGAATGTCATGGCGATGTTGCGCGGCAGTCTCGATGCGCTGACCAAAAAAGATACTGACCTGGCCCGGCGGATTATCACCATGGACGACGATGTTGACGAAGCCAACCGTGAAATCTATAAAGTCCTGCAACATTTGATGAGCAAAAACCCGGACACCATCAAGAGGGCCGTCCATCTTCTTTCAGCCTCACGCCATCTCGAAAGGATTGCCGACCTGGCGACCAATATCTGTGAAGATGTCGTCTACATGGTTGAAGGTGAAGTCATCCGCCACCAGGCGGCAATATTTATGGACTAACGTTGGCCAAGCCCGCAACTGAGTCTCTTATCAGGTTATTATCATGGGGGTACATCACAAAATAGGTATTGTAACTTACAGCAAGTTACACTAGATAAAATATTTACGATTAATCTTAGCTGTTTAATTTTGTCATCTACTTACCCGAGGGCGTTTTAGGGATATTCCTTATCCCAGCGGGGAAGCCTAAATTAAGAAGTTCGGCAAAGGATGAGATTTTATGTCTGTCAATAAAAATGAACGGGATGCTGAATCAAGTTGCTTGTCTGCGGAAATGCGGCGACGGCTGGAACTGCGGGCACAGAGTTATCGTGAGCGGGCGCTGAAAATGTTTCCCTGGATCTGCGCCCGTTGTGGGCGTGAGTTTGGTGGTCGTAAATTGCGTGAGCTGACGGTGCATCACAAGGATCATAACCATGAACACAATCCGCCTGATGGCAGTAACTGGGAACTGCTCTGCCTTTACTGTCATGAGTACGAGCACACCAAATTTCCCGAAAC
This sequence comes from Candidatus Tharpella sp., assembly GCA_021163565.1. Taxonomy (GTDB): domain Bacteria; phylum Desulfobacterota; class Anaeroferrophillalia; order Anaeroferrophillales; family Tharpellaceae; genus Tharpella. Next base: position 1,565 of record JAGGTT010000169.1, on the reverse strand, counting down.
CACTGGCGATCCGATTCGCACAGACTCCAGCTCACGGCCGCCGTCATCGACCTTCCAGCCCTTTGCTGATCTTGCCCGACGGTTGAAAAAATGACTCTGACTCACCCTTTATTGATAGTGGCACTGTACGGTGGAACATTAACAACGGCAATGTCTAATTGTAAAAAAGTCCTTCAGAGTTAAGATGTTCTGCGAATATTGTTTTTGCTGACTTTCAAAAAACATCCATTCGTTTCAGAAATTCTTCTTATCTTTGTTGCCATGTTTTCCCTGTTTCCTTTCCCCTTTTCAGAAAAAATCACAGTCATCTTTATCTAAACTTAATTTTTCGATGTTAAGTTAAGATCATGACTTCACTTCTTCCAATCATTCTTGGTGTTTTGGCAATCGTCGGTTACTGGCTTGGTCGGCAGCGCTCCCGAAAAGTCGCCGCAGTGGGCGGTGGCCTTGAGCGGTTGCATTCCAGGCCTGCCTATCATGGTGCTTTAACGGCTCTTTGGTGTAGTTTGCCGGCGGCCGTTATTTATGGAGTCTGGCTTGTATTTGAAAGTCAGATTGTCACTTCTTTGGTAGTTGCCGGACTACCGGAACATCTGCAAGCATTGCCCTCTGACCAACTTGGTTTGCTACTTAATGATATCCGTAATCTGGTATTGGGTAATATCGTCTCGCAGAATAGCGACAGTATAATTGCTGCTGCCGAGCACTTTTCCTCTCTAGTTTCTATCAGCCACGCACTTTTGGCCGTGGTCATGCTGGGACTGGCAATTGTCGGTATGATTTTAGCGCTCAGTCGCATAAAGTCCAGCATGCAGGCCCGCGACCAGGTCGAAAAGGTTGTAAATGTACTGCTTCTGATCTGCTCTACAGTGGCTATTTTTACGACTATCGGCATTGTTCTTTCGATTCTTTTTGAAGCCATTCGTTTTTTTCAAAAAATTCCGCTGAGTGATTTTCTTTTCGGTCTAAAGTGGAGTCCGCAGACCGCAATTCGGGCAGATCAGGTGGGCTCTTCCGGGGCCTTTGGCGCAATCCCGGTGTTTACCGGCACCCTGATGATCGCTGCCATCGCCATGCTTGTAGCGGTGCCTTTAGGTTTAATGTCAGCTATCTATCTGGCCGAGTATGCGCCCCGTAAAGTGCGCACCATCGTAAAACCTCTGCTCGAAATTCTGGCTGGTATCCCAACCGTTGTCTACGGTTTTTTTGCCGCCTTGACCGTGGCTCCACTTGTTCGTGGTTTTGGTGCCTCATTGGGACTCGACGTTTCATCCGAGAGTGCGCTGGTGGCGGGCGTGGTTATGGGAATTATGATTATCCCTTTTATATCATCGCTCTCTGACGACGTCATTACAGCAGTGCCTCAATCTTTAAGAGATGGTTCCTACGGTCTCGGCGCAACCCGTTCTGAAACCATTTGCCGGGTTGTTATTCCGGCCGCCCTGCCCGGCATTGTTAGTGGCGTGCTGCTGGCCGTTTCACGGGCCATCGGGGAGACTATGATTGTCGTTATGGCGGCCGGTTTAAGAGCTAATCTAACCGCCAATCCTTTACAAGCGGTGACC
>JAGGTT010000081.1 GCA_021163565.1 Candidatus Tharpella sp. | reverse complement strand
AGGAGTAGTGATGTTTTCGACCGAAAAGTTGATAAAGATGGCTTTGGAAGAGGATTTAGGTTCCGGTGATGTGACGACTCTGTCAACCGTGCCGCCGGGTACGACAGCACGGGCTTTGATCAAAACCAAACAGGAGTGCGTTGCCGCCGGGATTCAGGTTTTGGGGCTGGTTTTTCGGACTCTCGATCCTTCACTCAAGATTGAGGCCCGGGTTGCGGATGGTGACCGGCTTGATGTCGGTGACTCGCTGATGATGGTGACCGGCAATGTTATTTCGATTCTGATGGCTGAAAGAGTGGCCTTGAATTTTGTCCAGCGCCTCTGCGGGATCGCTACTTTAACTTCACGCTTTGTTGCCGAAGTCGAAGAGTACAAAGCTGAAATTGTTGATACGAGAAAGACGACTCCGGGATGGCGTTCCCTGGAAAAATATGCGGTTCAGGTCGGGGGTGCCCGCAATCACCGACACGGTCTGTTTGATGGAATTTTAATCAAGGATAATCATATTCGCGCAGCCGGTTCGATTCGTGATGCCATTGATCATGCCATCCGCCAGGCACCGCATGGTTTGAAAATTGAAGTAGAGGCCGCAGATCTTGACGAGGTCAAAATGGCGGCGCGTTTTGGGGCAGATATTATTTTGCTCGACAATATGGATGAAGATCTTTTACAAAAGTCGGTCAATTTTGTGCGTGACGGGTTTCCGGCCATAAAACTTGAGGCTTCAGGCGGTATAGTCTTGGAAAATGTGGCCCAGGTGGCAGCTTCCGGAGTTGATTTTATTTCAGTCGGGGCTTTAACCCATTCAGCTCCGGCAATTGACATCTCGCTTGATCTGGTTTCGTGATAGAACCTTTTGTGACTCCCTGGGGGGGTAAAGTTCTATCTTTTACGACCCTTGATTCGACTAGCAGGTATCTCTGGCAGTTGGCTGAGGCCGGCGCTCCGGCAGGTACCGTGGTGGTCGCCGATCAGCAGTCAGCGGGCCGCGGCCGCCGGGGCCGGCAGTGGCATTCACCGGCCGGTTTGAACCTCTATTTCTCGCTCCTGCTGCGACCGTTGATTGAACTTGAGAAACTGCCGCAGCTGTCACTGGTTGCGGCCGCAGCCTTGTGGCAGGTTTTGCATTATGAGTCGCCTGGATTGATGATCAAATGGCCCAATGATCTTCTCAGCCACGGCCTGAAACTGGCTGGTATTCTCTCGGAGATGAAACCCGCTGCAGACCGGGCTGAATTTGTGATTATCGGGGTCGGTATTAATGTTAATTCTGAAACTCTGGATTTCCCCCAGGCTCTGCGCGGGCAGGTGACCTCATTAAAATGTGAATCCCAAAAAACTGTTTCACTTGACCTTTTGTTGTCAAAACTGCTTGAGGAACTTTTTATTTTTACAGACCTTTTCGGCCTTGTTGGGTTGGAGGGATCGATCCGGAATCTGATTAACCGGAATTTTTATCTGGCGGGAAAAGATATCGTCATCCATTCAGGAAGTGAAAAAATTAATTGCCGGGCGCAGCGGATAGACAGTAACGGCGGCCTGGTTGCAACCCTTGCGGACGGGAGCGTAAGCTCTTTTAATGCCGGTGAGGCCTGGCTCGCAAAAGATGATTAGGAATAGGAAATGTTAGTAGTTATAGATGTTGGTAACACGCATACGGTCTTAGGTCTCTATCGCCAAGATGAATTGCTTGATCACTGGCGCGTTTCGACCGCAACCGACCGGACCCGGGATGAGTATATCATTATGATTCAGGAATTTCTGCGTTCAGTCGGAGCCGACCGCCGGGAGGTTAACGGGATGATGATTGCCTGTGTCGTTCCTTCGGTTCTGGGTGAGCTTTTGGGTCTGGCGAGTAAATATTTCCATTTCCGGCCGTTTGTGGTCGGGCCGGGAATCAAAACCGGATTGCCGATTTTACTTGATAACCCGCGTGAGGTCGGAGCCGACCGGGTGGTCAACGCGGTTGCCGCCTATCAGATTTATAAAAGGGCAATGGTGATTATAGATTTTGGTACGGCCACTACCTTTGACTGTGTTTCCGACAAAGGTGAATATCTGGGCGGGGTTATTGCTCCGGGAATGAATATCTCGATGGAAGCGCTCTGTGCCCGGGCTTCAAAACTACCCCGGGTCGAGCTCCGGCGGCCGAAAGAGGTAGTGGGCAAAAATACGGTTCACTGCATGCAGTCTGGAATTGTTTACGGTTATCTCTCTCTGGTTGAAGGTTTAATTGCCAGGATTAAGGCTGAGCTGAAAAAAGATCTGCTGGTGGTTGCGACCGGTGGGTTGGCGAAAGTAATCGATCGGGAGACTGATATTATTGATAATGTCGATGAGTTTCTGACCCTTAAAGGGCTTAAATTTCTTTATGATTTGAATAGCCAGGAGAAATGATATAAGTGGCTTGACAACCAGAGATAAACATGATATCTTTAATAAAGTTTATCTTGTTAGTCGTATTAGCCATTAATATTTTAAATTGGAATTTTGTGGAATGAAATTAACCAGAGCTTCAGATTATGCGATCCGCGGGGTTGTTTACATGTCGATGCAGCCAGAAGGTGCAATTATTGTGATTCCTGAGGTTGCCCGAGAGATGGATGTCCCGGTTGGCTTTCTGGCACGGATTTTTCAGAGTTTGAGCCGGGCCGGGATTGTGATCTCTCACCGGGGTAAAAAAGGTGGCTACTCAATGGCCAGAAAGCCGGTAGATGTAAGTTTGTGCAATGTGATTGAAGCTGTCGAAGGTGATATTAAGCTTAATCTCTGTCTTGATGGTTATAATGCCTGTGACCGCATGGGTTTCTGCGCGATCCGTAAGGAGCTGGAAACGGTTCAGGAAGATCTGATCGCGAGTCTGCAGAAGACCAACTTTGCTGATCTCGCAGTTGAGGAACAGGCCCACCGCGATTCATTGTAAACCGGTTTTATCGGTTAGCCATTTTTTGCAGCTTTTCCAGAATATTCAGGGCCTTGATCGGAGTTATCCGGTTGAGGTTCTGTTTTTTTATGAACTCTCTTAAGGCTTCAGTTTTCTTCTCTAAACGGTTTTTATCTGCAGCCGGTTCGAGCAGGGGTAGATAACCGCTTTCCAGTCCGTTAGTCCGGCTGCTTAAAACACTCTTCCCGGTCATTCGCAGATTTTCACCCTCCGATATCTCCGCAGCTTCCAGATTCTCCAGGATCTCTTTCGCCCTGATCAAAACCGGTTCCGGGATACCCGCCAGCTTTGCGACCTCAATCCCGTAACTATGGTTGGTTCCTCCTTTGACAATCCGGCGGAGAAAGGTGATGCCGTCATCCCGCTGCTGGACCGCGACATTGTAGTTGGCGATTCTGGTTTTAATCAGCTCCAATTCAGTCAGCTCATGGTAGTGCGTCGCAAAGAGGGTCAGGCTGCCGGAATTTTCATGAATCTCTTCCGCAATCGCCCAGGCCAGGCTGAGGCCGTCAAAGGTACTTGTGCCGCGGCCGATTTCATCTAATATGATCAGGCTTTTAGGCCCGGCCTGATGTAGAATACGGGCAGTTTCAGTCATCTCCACCATGAAGGTCGAAAGCCCGCGGCCGAGGTTATCAGAGGCCCCAACCCGGGTGAAAATGTGGTCGAAGATACTTATACGGGCCTTCTGAGCCGGGATAAAAGAACCCATCTGAGCCATCAAGGCAAAGAGCCCATTCTGCCGCATGAAGGTGGATTTTCCGGACATGTTGGGCCCGGTTATGATCCATAGCTGCTCTTTCTCACTATCTAAAGCGGTGTCATTGGGGATAAAGTTTTCAGTTAAGGTCTCAATTACCGGATGGCGGCCCTCTTTAATTTCGAGGAGCTGAAGGTCGTTGACGATTTCCGGGCGGCAGTAGCGGCGTTCATCGGCGACTTCGGCGAGGGCACTTAAAACATCGAACAGGGTGAGCCGCAAAGCTGATTCACGAATCTCTTTCAACTGGCCGCCCGCCTGCTCTCTTAAGGCGAGAAAAAGCTCATGTTCAATCAGGTTGATTTTCTCTTCCGCACCGAGAATTTTCTCTTCATATTCCTTTAGCTCATCGGTTATGAAGCGTTCGGCATTTGTCAGCGTCTGGCGTCTGACATACTCTTTCGGTACCTGTTCAGAATTTCTTCTGGTGACCTCGATATAGTAACCGAAAACCCGGTTGAAGCGGACTTTCAGACCGTTGATGCCGGTTTTCTCTTTCTCTTTGCGTTCATATTCAATCAGCCACTGCTTGCCGTTTTTACTGATTGAGCGTAATTCATCCAGTCGCTTGTCGATCCCATCCCGGATAATCCGGCCCTCAGTAATCGAGAGCGGCTGGTCATCAAGCAGAGTTTCAGTGATGTTGCTACTTAACTCTTTGAGTTCATGCAGGCCGGTCAGGGCTCGGTTGATCAGGGCCGGTTGCAGAGGCAGGCCGGCGAGCAGTTTTTTGATCCCGGGGATCAGATTAAGGGAATCTCTTAAGCTTAAAAGATCGCGTCCGTTGGCCCGGCCTGCGGCCAGCCGACCGGCGATCCGGTCAAGGTCATAGAGCTTGCGCAGGTGGTTCATAAGTTCAAGCCGGCAGCGTTTCTCTTCAAGCAGGATCTCAACTGCATCAAGGCGTTGTTCGATGAGTTTTTTGTCGAGCAAAGGAAACAGCAGCCACTCTTTCAATTGACGACTGCCCATGCTGGTTTGACAGCGGTCGATAATCCCGAGCAGGCTCCCCGCCTTACTGCGTTCCTGAATCGTGCAGAGAAGCTCCAGATTTGAGATGACATTACGATCGATCTGCATGAAATTGGTGTTTTTGTAGACCGTTAGCGACTGGATATGATTTAGCCGGGCCTGGTTCTGGGTCTCCCGGGCATAGGCTAAAGCAGTGCCGGCCGCGTCCAGGCCGGCGGTCAGGTGCTGGCCGCCGAAACCATCGAGAGAGATGGTGCCGAAGTGCTGGCAAAGAAGTTCCAGACTCTGTTTAGATGTGAGGCTTTCGCTGCTGGGGCGAATGGTGAAATGGACTTTGGCAAACTGATCTTTAATTACCTCCTGTCCCTGAGCTTCATAACCGTTTGCGGGAACTGAAAGTAAAATTTCCGTCGGGTCGCTGCGGCCCAGTTCATCGAGCAGGGACTCCAGGTCAAAAAGCTCGGTAACCTTGAATTTGCCGGTACTGACATCCAGTAGACTGAGGCCGAAAATGGTGCCGTTTTTCTGTCGGCAGGTGACTGCGGCTAAGAAATTATCATCATCTGGCGACAGGGTTTCACTTTCAAGATTAACTCCCGGGGTGATGATCTTGGTAACCTCCCGGCGCACCAGACCTTTGGCCTGTTTGGGATCCTCGACCTGATCACAGACAACTACTTTGTGTCCGGCTT
>JAGGTT010000127.1 GCA_021163565.1 Candidatus Tharpella sp. | reverse complement strand
GGTAAATGTCTTGAAGTCTGTCCGGTTTCGGTGGCGGATGAGTTTAACCGAGGTTTAAGCCAAAGGGGTGCAATCTTTCGCTATAATCAGACGGAAGGAGCCCGGATCCCGGTTTTAGAGCAGAGCGATTGTCTCCATTTTGTTGATGTGGAAGAGGCTGAAATGGATGCTGGTGCGGGTGTAAGATGCCATGCCTGTGTTGATGTCTGCCCGGAAAATGCGATCGATCTGGAAACTATTCGCACGCTTAATGAAGAGTTTGTTGGGGCGATCGTTATGGCCACCGGTTATGATCTCTACAGTCCGGCAAACATGCCGGAATATGGCGCCGGAAAAATTCCCGATGTGATCGATGCGTTAGCTTTTGAGCGTCTGCTTGATCCGACCGGGCCGACTAAAGGACAGGTCTTGCGTCCTTCAGATGGTCAGGTTCCGAAAAAGGTGGTTTTTATTCAGTGCGTCGGTTCGCGCGACCCGGAACGTCATAAAGCCTACTGCTCCAGAGCCTGCTGTATGTATACGGCAAAACAGGCGCGTCTCTATCGACAACAGGTTGAAGAGGGGACAGCTTATATCTCTTATATTGATATTCGCTCCGACAGCCGTGACTTTGAAGAGTTTGTCCAAAAAGGTATGGAAGAGGAAAATCTTGTCTATATTCGCGGTCGGGTCGCCAAAGTAATCCAGGAAGATGGTTTTTTGCGCGTCTTTACAACGGACACTTTAAGCAGCCGTCAGCTTGAGATCGAGGCCGATCTTGTGGTTCTGGCCATGGCCATGGAGCCCAAAGCCGGGATTCGTGATCTCGCCAAAAAGATGAATGTGACAATTGACGGCGACGCTTTTCTCTCCGAGACTCATATTAAACTCTATCCGGTCGAGAGTTCGACCAAGGGGGTCTATCTTGCCGGTTGCGGTCAGTCACCCAAAGATATCACCGATACGGTCTCTCAGGCTCTAGCGACGGCGGGCAAGATTCAGACGATGTTCTCGAATGAGACCTTAATTGCCGACCCTCTGATTGCAGAGGTTTTCAATGATGTCTGCAGTGGTTGCGGAATCTGTATCGATATCTGTCCCTATGGGGCTCGGATTATGAATGATTTTACGCATATATCGGATGTCAATCAGGCAGTTTGTCAAGGCTGTGGTGCCTGTATGGCGGCATGTCCTAATAAAGCCTGTGAACTGATTAACTCCACATCCCGTCAATTTATTCGGATGATTGGTGATTTTGCCGGTAAAGCCGAGGCGGTGTAAAGAGTATGGTTGAAAATTTTTTGCAAAAAGTAATGGTTGAGAGTGACCAGCCGATCAACCTCTGCTATCAGTGTAAAAAATGTAGTGTCGGTTGTCCCATGATTGAAGAGTTTGATTTCCCTCCGAATATGGTCATGCGGATGGTGCAATTGGGGATGAAGGATGAGCTTTTAAAAAGCAGGGCGATCTGGATGTGTATCTCCTGTGAGACTTGCGGCACCCGCTGTCCCAATGAGATCAGGATCGCTCCGATCATGGATTCATTGCGGGCTCAGTGTATTAATGAAGGTGTCGTTCCGGCTGATCCGGTAACCGTGGCTTTGCACACGGCTTTTATCGAGAGTATTAAAATGTTTGGTCGCGTGCATGAAGCAACCATGTTGATGAACTATAAGTGGAAGAGCAAAAATTTTACCTCTGATCTCGATGTCGGAATTAAACTTTTCCTTAAAGGGAAAATCCCGCTGATGCCGAAAAAGAGCAAAAATATGGCTAAGATCAAAGAAATTTTTCAAGAATCCGGTAAATAAGACAGGATTAGGAAATAAATAGCAATGGGTGAAACCTATTCATATTATCCCGGATGTACATCACATTCGACGGCAATTGAGTATATCGAAGCAAGTCATGCGGTGATGAATGCTCTCGGTATTGAACTTAAAGAGCTGCCCGACTGGTGCTGTTGCGGGGCGGCTTCGGCCCATAACCTCTCCAGCTCATTGGCGCTTGGACTTTCGGCCTTTAATGTCGGAGAGGCTCATAAAGCAGGTGCCGATCTGGTTATTCCTTGTGCCGGTTGTTATGGCAATCTGGCACAGGCTGATTTTGTTATGCGCCATGATGATAAAGAGCGCAAACGGCTTGAAAAGCAGCTTGATTTTACCTACGATGGTGAAATTAAGATGCTCTCTCTGGTTGATCTTCTGGCTCGTGAAGAGCTGCGCCCGGCGATTAAAACGCTGGTTAAAAAACCGTTAAAGGGTCTTAAGGTGGTATGCTACTATGGCTGTGCTATTGTGCGGCCGGGGGCGATAACCGGGGTTGATGATACCGAGAACCCGCTACGGATCGATACGCTGATGGCTGATCTTGGGGCCGAGGTTATTGACTGGTCTTGTAAAGTCGACTGTTGTGGTGGTGATCTTGGTCTTACAGATGCTAAAAAAACCACTGAACTGGTTAATAAAATTATTGATTATGCGGTCGCCGCTGAGGCTGATTGTCTGGTAACTTCGTGTGCTTTGTGCGAGGCTAACGTCGATATTCGCCAGCAGCGTTTACCGATTCTCTACTTTACCGAAATGATGGCCGAGGCTTTTCAGATTGGTGATCGTTCGCGTTGGTGGAAGAAACATTTTAATGATCCATCGAAGCTTTTTGGGTAAATATTTGGCGTAATTTGAAAAAGCATCATATATTGTAGAATTTCAGTAAATTCTGGGGACATAACCTGATTTTCCGTAGGAAATCGGGATTGTGTACCCTGAATTTACGGGTTAGTCGAATATTTACCTTTTTTGATTATTATGTCCTCTGAGAATAAAGATAATAATATAATGGATAAAAAGAAAAAAGTCGCAGTGATCGGCGGTGGTTTTGCCGGGATGACGGCGGCTCTGCAGCTCGCGGAACAAGGCTTGGCCGTAACTTTGGTTGAGAAAGAGGTAGCTATCGGTGGTTTTTTCCCGTTGCTCGATAATACCTTTCCGACCAACTCTTGCGGCGTCTGCTTTCTCTCTCCGAAACAGCCGGCTTATTGTCCCTTTGTTGAGTGTCGTCTGCATGAAAATCTTGAGATCAAGGTCGGCAGTCGGCCGGTGGCTCTGCAAGGTCAGCCCGGAAATTTCAATTTGACCCTGGCCGTTGATCCGCAAGGTGTCGATCAAGAAAAATGTATCGATTGTGGCGATTGTGTTGAAGTTTGTCCGGTGACCGTACCTTATGAGTTCAGCGATGGACTGGAAGAGCGCAAAGCTGTCTATAAACTCTATCCCAAAATGGTCAAAGCCGGTTACCGGATTGACCTGGCTAACTGTACAAAATGTGGTGCTTGCGTAACGGCTTGTCCGACCCAGGCGATTGATCTTGATGCGGTTACTCCATATGAAGAAGAGATTACGGCTGATGCGGTTCTCCTGACCCCCGGATTCTCTCTGGTTGAGGGTGGGTTGAAGGGCGAATATGGTTTTGGTCGTTACAAAAATGTGGTGACCAGCCGGCAGTTAGAGCGGATGATCAGTTATTCCGGCCCGAGTCAGGGAAAACCGGTCTCTCCGGCCGATGGTACGACGCCGAAAAAAGTTGCCTTTATTCAATGTGTCGGTTCTCGTGATGTTTCTTGCGGTCGGGGCTATTGCTCTTCGGTCTGTTGTATGTATGCCACTAAACAGGCGATGTTTATTCGTGAAAGATGCCCTGAAACCGAAGTCGTGATCTATTATATGGATCTCCGTGGTATGGGTAAGGGATATGAGAAATATTTTAACCAAGCCAAGAATGAGCATGCGGTAGAGTACCGACGTTCCATGGTTTCAACGGTTAAGGAAGACCCGAAAACGAGAAAACTTAATCTGGTTTACGACGATGGTCAGGGTTTTTCCGAAGATGCGGTCGATCTTGTGGTTTTATCCCTTGG
>JAGGTT010000145.1 GCA_021163565.1 Candidatus Tharpella sp. | reverse complement strand
TCGACGCCAATAGAAGATTTTTCGAGCCGCAACAGGGCACTCTCAAGAGCATAATATTCACTAATCATATCAGCGAGTAGAGCCAGAAGTTCCTGGCGCCCACCAATATCCTTAAAATGTTTTTCCACCGCCAAGCCGGCTGCCATCAAAACCGCTTTGCGGGCACCTTCAAGTTTCTCCCGATACCATGAAAAAGTACCGACCTCGCTCTCGGACGATTTATCTCCTGTAACGGTGTCAAATACCTCATTTTTAAGATTTTCCAAAACTCGCATCAGAGGTAGATCACCCGATAAAGCTCGGCGCAGGAGCATACCCGGAATCAGGAGTCGGTTGATCTCATTGGTACCTTCAAAAATCCGGTTAATTCGAGCATCACGATAGAGACGTTCAGCCGGATACTCCTGGCTGTAACCATAGCCGCCAAAAATCTGCAGGTTTTCATCGACAACATAATCGACCATTTCACTACCATAAACTTTAGCAATTGAACATTCAATCGCATACTCTTCTATCCCTTTCAGAACCTGCTGAGAGGTCTTTCCGGCAGACTCTTTAATCCCGCCAAGGATATTGTCAATTAGGCCCACAGTGCGATAGACCAAACTTTCGGTAACAAAAATTCGGCTTGCCATTTCGGCTATCTTTTTGCGGATGAGACCGAATTCAGCAAGAGGTGTTTTGAATTGTTTTCTCTCTAAGGCATATTTGACCGCGTATTCAAGTGCTAGTTTGGCCAATCCGAGAGCTCCGGCTCCGAGCTTGTAACGACCGATATTGAGAACATTAAAAGCGATCAAGTGACCTTTGCCGATTTCGCCGAGAAGATTTTCGACCGGCACCTTGGCATCCTCAAGAATAACGGCAGCTGTCGACGACCCTTTGATTCCAAGTTTAATTTCTTCGGGAGCAATCGAAACCCCGGGCATATCTCTCTCGACAATAAAAGCTGTGAACTTTTTACTTTCGACCTGAGCAAAAACAATAAAGGTTTTTGCCCATTTTGCACTGGTGATAAACTGTTTAGTACCATTAAGCAGATAAGATTTTCCATCTTCGCTTAAAACGGCCGTGGTTTTTGCGGCCAAAGCGTCGGAGCCTGAACCTGGTTCGGTCAGGCAGTAGGCACCAATCTCACCTTCAGCTAAACCCGGCAGGTACTTCTCCTTCTGCTTTTTAGTTCCATAATAGACAATCGGCAGAGTTGCGATACCGGTATGATTTAACAGGGTGACCGAAAAAGAGCCGGCCATCCCCATTTTCTCGGCAATCAGAACTGAGCTCGCCTTGTCGAGATCCATACCACCATACTCTTTCGGGATATCAACCATCAAGAGGCCCAATTTGGCCGCCTGCAACATTAAAGCCTGGCTGACTCCCTCTTCCTGCAGCTCAATTTTATCAATCTTCGGCCAGACCTTCTGACGGACAAAATCCTCCGTCGTCTTTGCAATCATGCGCTGCTCAGAAGTGAAATCCTCAGGTGTAAAAATTTCATCACTCGAACCCGCAGCAAGCAGAAATTCTCCGCCTTTTGGATATTTTTTTTCAGTCATCTTCCTCTCGTAATACTATATTTTGACCGGTAAGACATAAAATAAAATGGCAAAGAAATGACAAGCACTACCCGCCAGAACAAAAAGATGCCAAATTGCATGATTGTAAGGCAGGCGGCGCCAAGCGTAAAAGATACAACCAATTGTATAGAACAAGCCACCAGTCAATAAGAGAATCAGGCCCCCAGTCTTAACTGATACCAACATTGGCTTGAGAGCGACGATTACTATCCAGCCCATACCGATATAAAGAAGAACCGAAGCCAGGCGAAAGCGGCGCAAGGGGCTACACTCGACAATAATGCCAAAGAGGGCCAAGCCCCAAACCACGCCAAAAATTGACCAACCCCAAGACCCGCGCAAGTTTACCAAAGTCAATGGTGTATAGGTCGCGGCAATCAGGATAAAGATCGAAACATGATCGAGAATTCTAAATACCGCTTTAACTTTGACCTTCTGGAAACTGTGATAAAGCGTTGACGATGTATAGGCTAAAATCAGGCCGCAACCAAAAACCGTAGCCCCGACAATATGCCAGACGGTACCGTAACGCGCCGCATAAATAACCATGATTATCAAAGCAACCAGCGAGAGGAGAATGCCAATACCGTGGGTTACACTGCTGGCAATCTCCTCTCTCATAGAATAGCGGGCTGGACTGGTCATAATATCATTTTTCACTACATCATTTCATAAATACCGGCAGCTCCCATACCGCCACCGATACACATTGAGACAATCCCGTGTTTAGCTTTACGACGTTGCATTTCATGCAGCAACTGAGCTGTCAGTTTGGCCCCGGTACAACCCAAAGGATGACCGAGAGCTATGGCACCGCCGTTAGGATTTATGTCTCCGTTCCAATAACGTTTTTCGAGATCGGCTTCACGCAGAGAGTAGATACACTGCGAAGCGAAAGCTTCATTAATCTCAAAAAGATCAATATCTTTCATCTTCAGGCCCGCTTGTTTCAACACCTTGGGAATGGCTACAGCGGGACCAGCTCCCATAATTTCTGGCCGGACTCCGGCCACTGCAAAATTGGTCATTTTAGCAATTGGTTTGAGCCCTAAGGCCTTGGCTTTTTCAGCACTCATGATCAGTGAAAAAGCGGCTCCATCCGTCATCTGTGACGAGTTACCGGCAGTTACAATGCCTCCCGCTTTAAAAGGTGATTTCAATTTAGCCAACCCTTCCACAGTTGTCGGCCAACGCACACCGTCATCAACGGAAAAAGTTTTGCGGGTTTTAATTCTCCGGCCTTTAGCGTCGGTACTGTAGCGCCAGGCTTCAATCGGAACAATTTCATCCTCAAATTTTCCGGACACAATTGCTTCATGGGCGCGACGGTTGCTTTCGACGGCGAACTTGTCCTGATCTTCACGTGAAACCGCAAACTCCTCGGCTACATTTTCGGCCGTTATCCCCATCGAGACATAGGTGTTCGGGAGATCACCCCATTCTGGATGAGGACGAAAAATACTGCCACCCATCGGAATATGGCTCATCGATTCAGCGCCACCGGCAATTACAACATCAGCCCATCCGGCATTAATCTTAGCCGTTGCATCAGCTATCGCCTGGAGACCGGAAGAGCAGAAACGGTTGACGACAACACCACTGACCGACACCGGCAATCCGGCCCCTAGAGCCAGAACCCGGCCCAGATTCATTCCTTGCTCAGCCTCGGGAAATGAGCAACCACAAACCAGATCATCAATATCTTCGGGCTTTAATTCCGGCACTC
>JAGGTT010000106.1 GCA_021163565.1 Candidatus Tharpella sp. | reverse complement strand
CGGCGGCAATCATGCAGGAGTGGTTGGGGCCGGCCCCGCCGGCGACCACCATCGGGAAATCACGCGGGTCGGAACCCTCTTTTACCGCAACTTCACGCACGGCTGCAGCCATATTGACATTGATAATCTTATACATTCCCGCCGCAGCGGTCGCGATATCGTAATTTAAGGGTTTGGCAATTTTTTCAGCAATCGCTTTTTCAGCTTTGGCTTTGTCAAGTCTGATCCGGCCGCCGGCAAAAAAACCGGGTTCGAGATAGCCTAAGATAAGATCAGCATCGGTACAGGTCGGTTCGGTGCCGCCGAGGTCATAACAGGCCGGGCCCGGTTTGGAACCGGCACTCTGCGGCCCCATTCGTAAAAGACCGCTCTCGTCAATCCAGCCGATACTGCCGCCGCCGGCTCCGATGGTTACCACATTAAGCATCGGCAGGGCGCAGCGCAGACGATTGATCTCGCCCACGGTTGTCATCGAAGGTTTTTTATCTTTGATGACCGCGGCATCGAAACTGGTGCCGCCCATATCAACCGTTATGCAGTCTTTATAACCCTGGGCACCGACGTAGAGAACCCCGGCTACCGGCCCACCCGCCGGCCCCGAGAGCAGGGTTGAGGCGGCCTTGTCGATGGCATGCTGCGGCGCAACGACGCCGCCATTGGAGGTCATAATCAATAAAACTCCGGCAAAGTCTTTGACTGCAAGTTTCTTGACCAGGGAATCGAGGTATCTTTTCAGGATTGGGCCAACGTAGGAGTTTAAGGCCGTGGTGCTGACCCGATCGTAGAACCGAATTGAGGGCAAAAGTGATGATGAGATGCTGATATAGCAGTCGGGAAGTTCTTCCTTTAAAAGCCTGGCCACCGCTTCTTCGTGGACGTGGTTGGCGAAGGAGTTCATAAAACAGACGGCCACCGCTTCGACCTTTTCATCCTTTAAAGTCGCGATCTGTTGCCGGGCATTTTCAATGTCAAGCGCTGTGATGATTGCGCCTTGCGCATCGATGCGTTCATTGACCGGCAACCGCAAATAGCGTTCAACCACCGGTTTGGCATTTTCATAGCGGTTATTGTACTGCTCTTCGCGGATGCCCCGGCGCATCTCCAGCGCGTCGCGCACGCCGACAGTCGTCAGGAGACCGGTTTTAACTCCGGAGTAGGTTAGCGTGGCATTGGTGGTTACGGTGGTGCCGTGGACGATGGTTGTGACCTGCTGGAGAAAATCTTTAACCGGGAGATCCCGTTTTGCGGCCATCTCCGCAATCCCGCTCATGGTCGCAATCGAGGGATCATCCGGGGTCGAGAGTACTTTGTAAATCTCGGTTTCACCCTCTTCGCCGGTAAGTAAAAAATCAGTAAAGGTACCGCCGACATCAATGCCAATCTTGAATTTCATTAATTTACTCCGTCTTAACCCTTCAAAATATATTCGGTTCTTTGAATTCGCCGTAGACATCTTTGAAAATTCCGGCCATCTCTTCGACGGTGGCGTAGCTTGAGCAACAGTCAACCAGGGCCGGCATGACGTTGCCGCCATCTTTGACGGTTTTTTCAAGCGTTTTCAGATTACGGCTGACATCGCTGTTGCTGCGCGTCCGTTTCAGCTCTTTGAGACCGGCAATCTTGGTCGCGGCCATCTCTTCATCGTACTCATGGAGTTCAACATTGTGGTCATCAGCTTCATCCATTACATATTTATTGACACCGACCTTGATGCGTTCACCATTTTCAAGATCTTTCTGAAATTCATACTCCTGCTTGGCGATTTTGCGCTGAATATAGCCATCGTTGACCGCTTTCAGCATGCCGCCGTAGTTGTCGATCTCAGCCATCTCTTTTTCGATCAGAGTTTCCATCTCTTTGGTGATGCTTTCAATAAAATAGGAGCCTGCGAGCGGGTCGACGGTATCCCTTAAGCCGACCTCATCCATTAAAATCTGGAGATTACGGAGTGAGAGCAGGGCCGATTGCGGGGTCGGGATGGTGAAGGCTTCATCGTAAGAACATAACGCCGTGGTCTGGGCTCCGCCTAAAGCTGCCGCAAGCCCGTAGTAGGCGCCGCGGACAATATTATTCATCGGCTGCTGTTTGGTCAAACCGGAGCCGCCGCCGCCAAAAAGACCGCGAAAAAAGAGGACTTTCTTATCTTTTTTACCGGCACCGTAACGTTCGCTCAAGTTGCGGGCCCACATCTTTTTTGCAGCCCTAAATTTTGCGATTGTCTCCCAGAGGTTGCCGTAGATATTGATATTGAATGAGAATCGGCCGACAAAATCATCAATCTCAAGACCGCGGCCTAGAACTTCATCAATGTAAGTGTTGGCGATCTGGATGGCATAAGCGATCTCCTGGGCCGGGGTTGCACCCGATTCCCGGATATGGTAGCCACAGATACTGACCGGGTTGCATTTCGGCATCTCTTTAACCGAATATTCAATCGTGTCACCGATCAGTTTGACTCCGGCCTCGGGCGGGTAGATCCAGGCGCCGCGGCCGATGATCTCCTTTAAGATATCGTTCTGCGGGGTCGCGCTGATCTCACTCTTTTTGAAACCGTATTTCTGGGCCACGGCCTGATACATGGCCAGCATGATTGAAGCTACCGCATTAATCGTCAGACCGGTACCGATCTTATCCAGGGCGATATCCTTGAAAGCGAGCTCGAAATCCTTAAGCGAATCGACCGCCATGCCGACCCGGCCGACTTCGCCTGCGGCCAGAGGATTATCGGAATCAAGCCCCATCTGGCTCGG
>JAGGTT010000116.1 GCA_021163565.1 Candidatus Tharpella sp. | reverse complement strand
GACCGGCTCTGGCAGGCGGAAAAATACCGGCGTATGGGTCGGGGCCGGCTGGCGGAGGTATTTGGTCCGAGTCAACTGGCAAGTGATATCCAGGTTCGGACTATCGGTTATTCCGATCAGGAGTACAAGGATGGATTTGCGGCTCTGGATCAGGAGTCACGGGATACTGTTAATGGTTATGTTGCCGGTTTCAACCGCCTCATAGCTGAAATCAGAAAAGATCGCACGCTGCTTCCCTTTGAGTTTAAATTAGTCGGTGCTCAGTTGGGGATCGATTTTGTTCCTGAAGATTGGAGCTCTACCGATGTTCTGGCCTGGGCGACCGCTATGCTGCGCTTTTTCGATGGTGAAGCGACAGGTCAGGGGCAGATCAATAACTACGCTCTCTATCAAACCCTGGCGGCGAAATATCCGGCCGATTTTCAGATGATGTTTCAGGATCTAAGATGGATGGATGATCCAGATGCGGTTACCTATATTGATAATGATGTACAGCTTGCTTTGTCTGAGAAGAAAAAAGAAAGAAACACAGCGACTCTGAAAAAAATATTGAAAACTCCTGCCGGAAAGAAAATAGCTGCCAACTCCACTGATTTTAAAAAGATTGCTCGGGATATGCAGCAGAAGCAGGAAACGATTATCGCCAACCTGAAAAAGATTAACGCCTATGTGAAGATGGGAAGTTACGCATGGGTCGTCTCCGGTGATAAAACCGCTTCCGGGAATCCGATAATCTACTCCGGGCCGCAGATGGATCATGCTTTTAAGTTTTCGGTGCCCTCGATTGTGGCTGAAGGCTCTATTCAGGCTGGGGGCCTGAATGTCTCCGGAATGGTAATCCCCGGGATGCCGGCGATTGTTATTGGCCGCACTGCACATCATGCCTGGTCG
Organism: Candidatus Tharpella sp.; assembly: GCA_021163565.1. GTDB lineage: Bacteria > Desulfobacterota > Anaeroferrophillalia > Anaeroferrophillales > Tharpellaceae > Tharpella. The sequence goes on along the minus strand of JAGGTT010000116.1, from coordinate 5,449 downwards.
ATGCAGGTCGGTCATGCCCATACGCTCGACTATTTTCTTGAAGATCCTGCAGCGATGAAACTGCATCGGGTTGAGATTATCAAGGTTGCAGGTCAGGCGGATGTTCAACTTCCGGTTTTTAGAACTAAACACGGCCCGGTAATAAATGCTGATCCGGTTATCAGCTGGAGCTATGCTCACTGGGGCCACGAATTTGAAATTGTCGGAACCTATCTTGATATGGCCCGGGCCCAGAGTATGGATCAGTTCGGCAGTGCGCTTCGCAAAGTTTCTCTTTCTCAGCACTACTGTTATGCTGATCGAGACGGTAATATTGCTTACTGGATGTCCGGCTATGACCCTGTTCGGGCAGCGGGTACTGACCCCCGGTTTCCGCAGATGGTCGATTGGCCGCAACCGGTTACGTATAAACCATTGGCTACAGATCGGAACGCGGCGCGGGGATTTTACAGCGGCTGGAACAGCCGGGCAAATTCCACTTATTTAAATGCGCCTAATAATCCTTCGTACTACTTTGGTCCTTTTCACCGGGCTCACGTTATTGAAGACTATCTTGCGAGTCACGATAAGCTGACTTTTGAAGATATCCGGGATCTGGCCCTCTATATCGCAACCACTGATTCCATTAGAAATGAGTTTTTGGTGTCAGACTTTGTCAGCTATGGTGACGGCGGTAATCCCTGGAAATTTGTTAAAAATGATTTTACCGCAGCGGTGCAGGCGGCACCGACAGATGCCCGTAACGCGGCTCTGGCGCTGTTGGCGGATTGGGATGGTCATTATGTCGCCGGGGGCAAAGAAAACTGGGCTTTCGGCAAGGATCGTGCGGATGCCTGGATATTGATGAACCAGTGGATCAGCGAAGTTCTGAAAATGACATTTTTCGATGAACTTGGTACCGGTGAACGTCGGGTGATTCTCTTGAACGTCCTTCTGCACGGTCTCCCCGGATATGAGACCAGTATAACCAATTACTACGACTGGTTTACCAACAAAAGCGACCCGGATGCGCCTCAGACCGCCAGTGATACTATAGTTGCGGCTCTGGATAAAACTCTGGCGGAACTGGGTGAGCAACCGTGGGGTATCGGCAAGCGAGGGAAAATCACATACTCACATGAGATTCTGGGGGCGCTTCACTCACTGCCGACTTCATCCCGTTCAACCTATGCACACTGTGTTGAAATGGGCCCGGATGGTCCGGTTCGGATTGAGAGTATGTTCCCGCTCGGCGAGTCTGGGACTATCCTTTATGATGCCACCGGCATGCCCATAGTTGACCCGAATTTTTTCAGCATGAATCCGGTTTACGATGGTTTTGCACATCGTAAATTTCCATTTAAATAACTGACATCTTACCTTTTTTGCTACAGACCACACTGACTTTTAGACCGCGATCTAAAAGTCAGTGTGTGTCTGCACCAGCTCATCTCACCAATGCATTGAGTAATGCCTAATCTTGACATTAGGTGATTTTTTCAATCCTCAACAATTCTCGCCTGAATAACTTTTCCTTGTACTTTCCTGAGGTCGGCAAACGGCCCGATACCGGTGGCGATTATAGTTTTTTGATGTGCACCGAGTCGGTTGGGCAGTTGTAACTGAACTTCTCTGATCTTAGCGTGGCGATCTTTGAACTGAATCATAAAAACAACATCTTCAACTGAATGTTCGGTTCGGTTAGTGATCTGAGCAAGTAGATAATTGCTCCGGTCGCGGCTCAGTTCCAATTGCAGATATTTGTGGGGGTTATCAGGAAGATCAAGCCTGATAAGTGCCAGGCTTGCGGCTTGACCGGCCTCTGATTTGGAACTGGCAGCGACCATGAAATATTTTTTTGCTTTCGAGTGATCACCCTGATCCAGAGATAGGTTACCTAATGCATTTAAGGCTGGAGCCGTTGGCAGCAGGGTGATGCTTTTTTCCAGGTCAGCCTGAGCCAGAGCTGTTTTTTTAAGTTTCAGCCGGGCTAAGCCGCGTTGCAGGTAAAAGTGGAAATATTCGTCGTTGTATTTCAGGGCCCGGTTATAATTGGTGATCGCATCACGGTAACGCTGTTGTTTTAACCGGACATCTCCGCGCAGAGAGTGAAACAGAGCCTCATGCGGTTGGATCTTTAATGCTTTTTGGGCCAGGGTCAGCGCCTGTTCGTTATCGCCGGAGGATAAGGCCTTACATCCCTGGTCAAATTCTTTATAAGCTTCACGATCCCGCAAAAGCGGGGCGATGGCCTGCTGGTAGCGGTCACGACCAATATCACCGCCCTGCGGTAGGCCGGCGGCCGTAACCCGGTTCGCCGCGACGCGTTCTGGCGATGGCGGATGGCTGGCGAACAGGCCGTTGAGCCAGTTGGGGTTGCGTTCTTCTGCCAGACGGACGAAAGTTTGCTGCAGGACGATAGCTGCACGGGGGTCGTAGCCGGCCCGAGACATATAGTGCATACCGTAGAGATCGGCTTCGAACTCGGCATTGCGGCTGTATTTGTGGGTCAGCAGTTGTGACACAATTCCCACACCGCCAACCGCAAACCGTGAATATTCACTGTTGCTTGAGGCGATTCCTGTGGCAATTATCATCCCTTGTAATAAAATGCCGCGTTCCATTCTTTTTGCTCCGTGGCGGGCGGCGGCATGGACAATTTCATGACCGAGAACGGCGGCAAGTTCCGCCTCGCTGTTAAGTTCGACCAGCAGACCCCTATTGATAACAATTTTTCCACCGGGCAGCGCCCAGGCATTGGGAGTGGAGTCGTTGATAACATTAAATTCATAAGGAAGTTGACGATCACTGACGGCCGCCAGTTTTAGTCCAACGCGCCTGATATAGGTTGCGATTTGTGGCTCGGTTTTGTAATCGCCCCCCTGCATCTGGCGCGAAGGCAGGTATTGTTCGTTACCGAGATTGATCTCTGTCGATTTCGGAACCAGCACCAACTCATTTTTCCCGGTCACCGGATTAGCGGCGCAACCGGTTAACCAGAAAAACAAGATAAGAGAGACCGGCAGAAATTTTTTCAGCATCATCTTTCCTTTATTTAGTCGACTAATTATTCAGAATATTGTTGGCCAAATCTTCAATGTCACTGTTAACCGACAGATTGGATTTAAGCATCGTTGTGGCGAGTTTTTTGATTTCATCCGGGTCGGGTACGAATTTGTGATATTCAATTCTGTCGGCGGGGGTGGTCATAGCGATATAGACAAGCTTCTTCGGCTGGTGTCCAGTAGCAGGAGGTGATCCTGGGCCGCCTGGGCGGGCTGGCTGCCGGCCCAGATTCCAGACTGGACAGTAGTGATTATTTAGTTATTTATTTCTTTTTTTGAAGGTTGTGTATCTATGATCAATTCACGAGTTTCTACTCCGACCACATACGACCCTGCATGAGGTCCATTTTCTATTTTTGAGATATGTTTGACGATTACGTCATCCACTGTATTTAATGCCCAACTAGCAGAGAATGTAACGTTTTTGATTGCGTCTCCTTTTTTCAAAAAACTCAATAAATCAAAATCTTTTTCAGAGACAAGAATCCCGATCCCATGATTGGAATAGTCGATTACATTCAAACGATAATGATTACTGTTTCCCGTTGGTATTTTCATTAAAAACTCTACATAAATGAAATCGGAGAGCTTTGTTATTATCCGGTGATAACGCCGTTTGCTGTAGCCATCGTCTGCATTCGATTCAGAGGTTCCTGCATCCACGACCGTCATCGGAACGATGACTACGGTTTCGTCTTTCAGTCGCATTGCTTCAAGCAGGATTGTCTGAAGATCCCCGGCAATCTTTTTCTCATAACAGCGACAGCTGTTTTGAATATAAAGTGTAACCTCGTTCCAGCTGAAAATATGATATGCAGCCTCTTCGCCTTTTGTAAATCCGTTTACGCGTGCATCCAGAAGTTCACCATTCTGAAAAAAAAGAATCCCTCTTTTACCTGATACATTGTCTATCAAACGGATTGTGCAGGTTTTCTGCTCCATTTCAATGAACTGTAAAAACATACCCGAGGATACATTTCGGAGGATGCCACCATCGGTCTCACGCTGCAGCCAGTTGGAAACAAGCTCGGCCAGCTCCTTCGCCGCAAAAGGTTTTTTAATGCACCCCGCTGCTCCGGTTTCAAGAATAAGACTCTCCATTTCCGCATTGCTGGATTCGGTCATGACGATAACGGGAATATCGGGGTAAAATTCTACTATGTGAGAAAGCAGGCCAAATCCATCTGTATTGGGTATATTCAGATCCGTTACCACAAGAGAAATATCATCATGAGCCAGTTTTTTGATCGCTTTATCGCCATCTGCAACTGCAATTATTGAAAAGTTTTTCTGGTAATGGGCAAGTTGCTGCTCAAAAGAGTGGAGCAACTCATGTTCATTATTCGCAATAAGAATAAATTTATTTTCAAGTTCCATTTTTATCGTTTGATCCGTGTTTTCATGCGTTTTATTACTTAAGGTAAAACTTTCACAAGGTCTACCTTCAATCGTCTGTTCATAATATTACCCCCATAAAAAAGCAATGACTATTTTCGGAAAGAAAGTTCGTGCTGCAATCAGAAAACTAAAAAGCAGTGCAAATCAAAATATTGGCTTCAGACTGTCACATCTGAATGGTTGTTTTTTGAGGGAACTCTAGCTGATTGGTTCACGGATGGTTTGATTTTATGCTTGACTATAGAAACTGATATAATTACAGTTGCTTCAATCTTTTCAATGAAATTTTTACGGAAATCTTTTTACCTGATTTAGTTCAGGTATAAGATGTAATTATTAAGGAGAAAAATGCTTTCTGATCGGGATATGTCCCTGGAAGAATGGTTGGGTGCTACCTCACTTTTTGCCGGAGTTGAGGGTATGCACCTGCGTGATTTGAGCGGGATCGCGATGGTTGCCAGTTATAAACCGCGAGTGAATATCTTCAGTTCGGGTGATCCGGGAGCTGGTTTTTATCTGGTGAAGGAGGGCCGGGTGAAAGTGTTTATGCTTTCACCGGAGGGTAAGGAGCAAATTCTGCATGTGGTCAGTCCGGGTGAGTCATTCGGTGAGGTTGCCGTTTTTGCCGGCCAGAGTTTCCCGGCACATGCGGCTACTTTAGAAAATAGCCGCCTGGTTTTCCTGCCGCGTGATGATTTTGTCGCCCTGGTCTCTGCTAATCCGGCGTTGGCTTTTAATCTTCTGGCAGCTTTATCTCAACGTCTGCGCCAGTTTGCCGTAATGATTGATGCTCTTTCTCTGAAAGAGGTTCCGGGACGGCTGGCTGCCCATCTGCTTCACTTGAGCGAGAAGCAGGCGGCCGGCAACCGCTTGTCGTTGGAGCTCTCAAAAACCCAGCTAGCCAGTTTGCTGGGAACAATTCCAGAAACCTTGTCGCGTATTCTCAGTAAGTTGCAGCGAGCCGGATTTATCGCAATTAAAGGTTCAGAGATTACTATTGTTGACCG
>JAGGTT010000075.1 GCA_021163565.1 Candidatus Tharpella sp. | reverse complement strand
TGTCACCTTTGCGCAAGGTTACAACCCGCTTCTTTTTCTGAATCGAGCTGGTACTCTTCTTGGTTATCCGGCTGCGCTTTTTTACCACTCGGGTTTGATCTTTAAGTTTTAATAACTGCCCGGGTTTGATTGCTGTCGAACGCCCCAGATTATTCCAGCCCTGAATATCCGCAACCCGCAGATTATGACTCCGGGCAATCTTCCAGAGACTGTCACCTTTGCGAACCCGATAACTACTAACAACCTTGCGGGAATGTTTCTGCTGAGTATAATTTAACTGGGAAAAACTTCCTGGACGATAAATCTGCTGGTCAAAAACCACAGCTCCACGCCCTGAAACCCGTACCGGAATCAGCAGATCTCGTCCGGCCCGAATCCGGCTGCCGCGCAGACCGTTAAGATCTTTGATCTGCCGAACTCCGGTGTGATAACACTGGGCAATAGTTGAAAGGGTATCACCCGGACGAATCCGATGTTTGCGGAAAGTGACCCTTTTTGCCGGCGGCAGATCAGCCAGAGCCTTTTGACAACGCTCTCCGGTTCCCAAAGGCACTTTGACCTTGTAATCTTTCACTTTGGGAGGCGTACACCAGCAGTTTAATTCGGGATTTAATTTGCGAATATCCTCAATCCGAACCCCGGAAGCCCAGGCTAAGGCATCAAGATCGGTCGCATCCGCAACCTTAACCAGATCATAGGTAAAGGGAGCTTCATACTCGATATCGACAAATCCATATTTCTCCGGCTCTTTGGCAATCACTATCGCCGCCAGAAGCCGGGGAATATATTCTCGGGTTTCACGTTTCAGATAACGGAAATTGGCCATCTGCCAGAAATCATCAGTTTTATGCCGGCGCATGGCCCGCTGAATTTTACCTTCACCGGCATTATAAGCGGCCGCCGCCAGATACCACGAACCGAACATCTCATAAAGATCAGAAAGATACTGGGCCGCCGCGTAGGTCGCCTTGACCGGATCACGCCGCTCATCCACCCATGAATTTATTTTAAGTCCATAACGACGGCCGGTGGAACTGATAAACTGCCAGGGACCGCAGGCCCGGGCATGAGAATAAGCATGGGTCGTAAAACCACTCTCTATCAGAACCATGTAGGCGAGTTCTTCAGGAATTTCGTGCGCCCGCAAAACCCGGCGCATCATATTGAGATAACGGTGGGAACGGGCCAGAGAGCGGTGCATAAATCGATTATTAACCGTACTGTAATAGGAGATAAAATGATTCACCTTGGCATTCATTACCAGAGGGAAATGGTAGCGGGCGCCGGTTTCAGCCTGAGTTTCAATCTCAACATCGGCCGCAGTCGGCGGCAGTACTCCGGCAGAAGATGCTCCCATATCCTCAAGATAATTAAGAAATACGGTCAGGGTTGACTCCCGATCCAAAACTTCAGACTGGGCCACAGCAAGCCAGGCATTTTCATCCGGGCTACCGTCGCAGAGACAGGCACATGAAATCTCCGCTGCAGCCGTTTCCCCAGGAAAGTGCTCGCCACCGACATCAGCCACCTGCGAGTTAATCCCGCTGCAGGAGAGACAGAAGAGCATTAACAGAAAAGAGAGTCCGGCTAAAGCCAATTGACGAGGTGAAGATATAGATATAAATCTGGAAGTGTTAATCATGGGTAAGCCTTATAGCAAACTTTGGCAGGGTATGGCAATAATCAATTTCAACAGCACGATAAAAAAAATTAAGGCTCTGGAGATACCACAACCCGAATATGGTCTGTATAAAACCAAAAAAGCCGGTTACCCTGATTTTTCAGGATAACCGGCTTGCTCATTTCAAACTGAGCCAATCACAATATTCTAACCGCGAATAATTCTCGGCAACAGCATCTGATGATGCGGACAGACTGACTCTGGGTTCTGATAAACGGCCTGTGTGAAGGCAACCATGTAGTCCCGCAGTTTCGGATAAGAGACAATTTCATCAACGAAACCTTTCTTGACGCAGTAGGCCGGGCGCGACTGATCATAATACTGTTGCGCCAGATCATTCATTTTATCGATCGTCGGCTGGAGATCATGACCCATATCTTTCTCTTTTACCAAACGCCGGGCGAAAGCCGCCGCCGCAGCAGTTTCACCGTGCATAACTTCAACTTCGGTAGTTGGAGTACCCAAAGTAAAGGCATTATTACGATTACCCTGCGCCCCGCACATCACATAGTGAGCCGCAGCCGTTCCTTTACGGACAACAACCGTCATCATTGGCAGCCTTGAGCTCTCAATTGAGTATATCAGGGACATACCCAGGCCCAGCATTTCGGCCTCTTCCGCAATATCACCAACATCAATACCGGAAGTATCCTGCAGCCAGATCATCGGAATCCGGTCGCGGCCACAGTAAGTGGTAAAATCACTCATCTTGATCAGGCCCTGACGGTAGAGTTTACCACCAATCCCCATATATTCTGCATATTCAGGATATTTAGCACCGAGAAATCCTTGACGGTTGGCCACAATTCCGACCGGGAAACCGTCAATTTTAACCAGACCACAATAGATCTCAGGACCATAGTCAGGGCGGAATTCAGTATGTTCGCTGTTATCGACCAGACGCGAGATAACCTCATCCATATTATATGTTGATTTCTGATTGTAAGGCACCATATAATTAAGGTCTTCCCCGGAAAAACGCGGCTCTTTCGGATCAGCAACCCGGAATGTTTTCGGATCATAAGCCGGCAGGCCGGCAACACAATTTTTAACCGCATCCAAGACACCCTCTTCGGTATCAAATACTTCACGCATAAAACCAGTTTTATCGTGATGAATCTTAGTACTTCCCGGGGGCACAACCTTAAGATGCCGGGTGCTGGCGATCAATTCTTCGGCACCCTCTTTGTCAAAATGACCTTTAGGACTCATACCGCCGACGATACCACCGCCGCCAACCGCCATATTTGAATCTTTATGGGCAAAGATAATCGCCGGGCTGATTGCGTGATATCCACCACCTGCCGGATTGGTTCCATACATGCCGACAATAACCGGGATCCCCTTCTGTATCAGTTCAGCATGACGGAAAAATGTCCGACCACCGGAACGACGACCGGCGTAAACTTTTTCTTGCTCGGTCAATTTAACGCCACTACAGTGCAGAACCCAAATCAACGGAATCCGCAACTGTTCAGCCATATCCTGTGCCCGAAAAATATTTTCCGCCTGACCGCCGATCCAGGCACCAGCCATAACCTTATTGTCAGAGGCAATAACTGAAACCCATTTGCCACCGATTTTCCCGAGACCGTTGATAACCCCGGTTGTCCCCTCTTCATTATCTTCAGGGTCAAAAATTGTATTCATCGGCATAAAAGAATTTTCATCAAGCACATAGTCCAACCGTTCCCAAACAGTCATGGAACCACGTTTATGAATTTTTTCGGCCGGAATTCCAGCATTTTTAACGCGCTCAACTTCAGCTGCGTAAATATCTTCAACTTCCTTGATCGAAGCGGCACTCTCGGCCGCTTTCTCTTTCTGTTTATCCTTCAGCTCTTTCCCGAACTTGGGCATTTCCGCAAAATATTTATGCATATCACGTTCTCCTTAGGTTGACCGTTAATGTTCACATTTAATTTACTGATCAAAATGTGCAACTGAAATCTTAACAAAACTTTTCCGGCCAATTTGTTCATAATTGAACAATATGGCCGGAAAATTTACTAGCAGATAAGTATCAATTATACAAGTAACTTTAGTAACTTGTAGTCAAAGACCGCGTTAGCGATTAGCTTTACGAATTCCAAGCTGATCCTGGGCAAGAATAAATTTACAGATGTTAGTTGAGCCTTCAACCATAGCGTAAGTCGGAGCATCCCGAAAATATCTGGCCACCGAATATTCGGTCGAATAGCCGTAGGCTCCGAGAATTCGCATCGCATATTGAGTACATTTATATGCAAGTTCACCCGCAAGATATTTTGCGGCGGCAACTTCAACGTTATTACCCAACTGACCCTGATCTTTCTGCCAGGCAGCTTGATAAACAACCAGACGGGCAGCCGCAATTTCGGCCACCATCTCGCCGATCATTGACTGATTCATCTGGAATTTACCGATCGGCTGACCAAACTGCTCGCGCTCCATCGCATACTGGGTCACCACATCGAGACAGGCCTGCGCCAGCCCGACACCACCAGCGGCGGCTGAAAGACGAGTCTGAGAAAGAGAGCCAAAAACAATTTTGGCACCATCACCCGGTTTACCAAGGATATTATCTTTAGGAATTTTGACATCCTCAAGAACCAGCTCACCGGTAGGTGAAGAGAGGGAACCCATTTTAGGAAGATCAGTTACCGTAATTCCTTCACTCTCTTCCAGATCGACGACGAAAGCCGAAAGACCGCGGCCTCCGGCATCACGATCGGTGTAAGCGTAAAAGATATTGATCCCGCCGATGGTGGCATTGGAGATCCAGGTTTTCTGACCATTAAGAAGCCAGTGGTCACCTTTATCGGCGGCGGTCGATTTCATCGCCATAATATCGGAACCGGCATCAGGCTCAGTAATTGCGAAAGCACCAAGAATATCAGCATTGACCAGTTTTTCAATATATTTTTTCTTCAGGGACTCACTACCATAACGCTGAATCGTAAAGGCGCAACCCAACTCCTGCATATTGATCTGAACCCGCAGTGAACTTGAAGCCCGGGCGATCTCTTCCGTAATAATCATCGCGGCGAGCCAGCCCATCTCGTTACCACCATACTCTTCCGAGATAACAGTTCCGAAAAGTCCCAACTCGCCCATCGGCTTAATCACCTCTTTATAGGGAAAATAGTGATTTTGATCCCACTCATCCGCGAAAGGCGCAATCTTTTCCGCAGCAAAATTGCGCACCGTGTCCCGAAGCATACTAAGTTCATCAGTTAAACCAAAATTCATCTTTTTTTCTCCTTACCAAATTCGTTAATAGATGATTTTATTATCGATAAATCCCAACAATTCAACTCACAATTAAATACAAGAAAACAGACACTGGCAAAACAGCAATAAGTATACCGTTACCACAAATGCGGCAAGACCCGACTTTTCTGATACTTTTTTCACAATAATGGCAGAGTTCTCAGCTGTCAATTTTTTACCACTAAGGTAAAAAATAAACTTTTTTCGATGATTAACTGACCCCAGATTGAATCAGACCCATTCCCTGGCTGACAGTTAAAAAAAGGTTGCCTTTGCTCAGGTAGTACTCTAAGATGTTTAGCATCTTAAAAAAAATGAGGCTGTCAAAGACTCACAGATAAAGGTGTCAAACATGCTGCTGAATCTCGCCGCTTTCACAATAATCGTGGCCGGAATTATGTCGGCCAAATCATTGATTCTGCCATTTCTCCTGGCCATTTTCCTGGCAATCATCTGTGCCCCGCCGCTCTTCTGGATGCGTAAAAAAGGGGTGCCGACAGTCATCAGCATTCTTCTTTTAGTCCTGGTTCTCTTGGGTTTGGAGATGCTCTTTGCCAACCTTATCGGTTCAAGCATCAATGAATTCTCCCGCAATCTGCCCCACTACCAGGCTCGGTTAAGAGAGCTCACATCATCCTATATAACCTGGTTCAAGGCCCAAGGATTTGAAATCAGCAACGAGGTTCTACTTGAAAATTTAGATCCCGGCAAGCTCATGCGCTATTCAGCTAACATGCTGGGTTCCCTAACCGCCCTCCTGACCAATACCTTTATGATCGTTTTGACCCTTATTTTCATTCTTACCGAAGCTGCGGGATTTCCCGATAAAATTCGAGCTATGCATGGTAACCGTGATGCAAGTATGGATGAATACGGCGAAATCATGCAGGGCGTCAACAAATATC
>JAGGTT010000115.1 GCA_021163565.1 Candidatus Tharpella sp. | reverse complement strand
GTACCGACGGTTGACATTATAATTTCCTATCAGGGCGGAATTGTTCTGATTGAGCGTAAAAATCCGCCTCCGGGCTGGGCTCTGCCGGGTGGCTTTGTTGATTATGGTGAAAGCCTGGAGACTGCGGCCGTGCGTGAAGCCCTGGAGGAGACCAGCCTCGAGGTTGAACTGACCGGTCAGTTTCATACCTATTCCGATCCTGCGCGTGATCCCCGTCAACATACCATTTCTACCGTCTTTACAGCTCTTGGTAGAGGTATCATGAAGGCCGGTGATGATGCCGGGAAAGCGTTGGTTTACGGCTCAGATAATCTACCGGAGAAGATTGCGTTTGACCATCGTCAGATAATCAAAGACTATTTCCTGACTCTTAAATAACCCGATCTTCCGGGTTGTAATTACCTCACCTGACATTCTTGGGAAAATATGTATAAATCAACGCTTATAAAGATTTCCGCCGGACTGTTTCTAGCACTTTTCTTCCTCTTTTCCCCGGTGCGGGCCGGGGCGGCGGAAAAATCGCCCTCATTTACTCTCTGTACGGCCCGGGCGGCACTTAAAACGACAGTGTTGCGTGGTTATACTCGGGCGCGCTGGCAGCGGGATCTGGTTTGTGAAGAGCCGGGCCGCTGTCTTGAGGTTTTTGGTGAGATGGGTGATGTGATTGGTGCTGACGGGATTTTTGCCCGGATTGACACCACCTTTATCGATCTGGCTCTGAAAATCAACCGGGTCGCCTGCGCCCGCCTGGAAAATCAGACGGCCTACTGGCGGCATGAGGTGGAGCGTTATCGGAGTTTGAGCGGGCAGAAGGCGGTTTCCGAGAAAAAAGTTCTCGATCTGGAACAGAAATTTGACCAGGTCAAACTGGCTCTGGCGGAGTTGAAAATGAAAGCTGAAGTGCTGCTGGAGCGGCAGCGCCGCTGCCGGATAAGCGCACCTGAAAACTGGTATATCCTGAAACGGATGGTGGAGCCCGGAGAGTGGTTGACCACCGGCCGGAAGGTTGCGGTAGTAGCTGATTACAGCACCCTTCTGGTGCCGTTTTCTTTGACTATGGCCCAGTATGAATGGGTAAAAAAAGAGAGTGAAACCGGTAAACTCCATCTCAAACCTGTAACCCCGGCCGGTGCCAATTCCGCCGCCGCGATCCCGGTGCGTTTGCTTCATGTTTCGCCCGCCTTTGATCTGGTTAGTCGTAAAATCGCGGTTGTACTTGAATTGCGCGAGGGGGTTAAAGAGATGCGGGGCGGGCTTGCGCTTGAACTCGCGGTTGACCTGCCCGAGCCCGGCGCCGTGGTGACGGTGCCGGCCGCAGCTTTAGTCGAGCGCTACAGTACTTTCTGGTTGATTCGGGCCGATGGCGAAGAGGTTAAGGTTGTAAAACTCGGTCGCACTCCTGACGGTGGTGTCAAAGTTGCCAGTGACAAGATTAAACCTGGTGAAAGTTTTCGCTGTTTCTGAAGAGACCCTAACATTATTCTTAATGCCATATAAGCCTGATTTTTATGCGTCGATTTATTGAATTTTTTCTCTCGCAGAAGGTTTTGGTCAATCTTCTTTTTCTCCTGCTGATGGTGGTGGGCGTGGTCGCCTTGCATGAATTGCCGGTTGAGCGCTATCCCAATGTCAGCATGGGGAAAGTGATGGTTACGACCTTTTTGCCCGGGGCCGCTCCGACCGATATTGAGGCGCTGGTTACGCGCGAGATCGAGAAGTCGCTGGACGATCTGGAAGAGGTTGAGTTTATTAAATCAACCTCCTACCGGGGGCGCTCGAGCATTATGGTCAAATTTGTTGACGGCGTCGATTTCACTGAGTTGTACAAGGAATTGCGGCTCAAGGTGCTGGGCATAATGCCGAATCTGCCGCGCGGTATTGAACCGCCGGAGTTTCAGGAGGTTGATGTCAATTACTGGCTGCCAGTGGTGACGGTCAACCTGGTAGGTGACCGCAGCAACCGGACGTTGACCCTGATGGCGGAAGAGCTTAAACTTTTGATTAAACGGATCAAAGGGGTTGAGAATGTCCGGCTGACCGGTGAACTGGTACGTGAGTTTCATATATTTATCGATCCGGTGCGGCTCGAAATTCTGGGTCTGACGTTCGAGGATGTCGCGACCGCGATTAAGGAGACTAATCTCTCGATTCCAGCGGGAGATTATGAAAATGAGAACGGCGAATTTGTCGTTGTCGTTGATGAACTCTTCCGCTCCCGGGCCGATATTGAGAAGACTATTATCCGCCTGGATGGAGACGGGGCTCCGGTTAGTATCGGTGATGTGATGAGCGGGGCTGAAATCACTTATCGTGATCCGCTTTACCTTTCCGCGGTTAATGGGCAGGACAGTGTCGGTTTGAAAGTCGTCAAGAGTGACGGCGGCAGCGCTTTGAAAATTGTGGCTGAGATCGAAGAGATTGTGGCTGGTTTTCGCGATCGTCTGGCCCGCGAGGGCGTCAAGATCATCTTGACTCAGGATCAACGTATCCATCTCGATGATTCGATTACGACCTTAGGGCTTAATCTGACCTGCGGGATTATTCTCGTAACCTTTATCATCTGGCTCTTCATGGGCTGGCGCAACGCGCTTCTGACCACCGTCGGTATCCCTTTCTCATTCCTCTGTACAATGATTATCATGTACGTTACCGACAACTCCTTAAACGAAATAACCCTTTTTGCCTTCGTTCTGGTCAGCGGCATAATCGTTGATGATGCTATCGTTGTGATTGAGAATATCTACCGCCGCCTGCAGGAGGGTGAGGAGTTGCGGGTGGCGGTGCTTAATGGGGCCAGTGAAGTTGCCTTGCCGGTAATCGCGGCAACTTCAACCACGGTCGCAGCTTTTCTGCCGATGCTGATTATGTCGGGCTCCACCGGTGAGTTTTTTGCCTATATTCCAAAAGCGGTAAGCTTTGCAATAGCGGCCTCTCTGTTTGAATGTCTGGTGATTCTGCCGGGTCATATTTTAAACTGGCCCGGGGCCCGTAAACTGACGACATCAGGCTATGTTTCAGGTAAGCGTGAACGGCCGCTAATGATCCGGGTACGACGTCTCAATGAGCGGATTGTGGCCTTGACCTTAAGGTTTCGTTTTTCCAGTCTAATGATTGTGGCGGCTCTTTTCTGTACTTCGATGGTGGTTCTCTATCTCTCGATGACCGGGATTGTCCCTCTGATCAAGGTTAAATTTTTCCCCGATGACTACACCTTGTACTATGTTGAATTCAAGGGGCCGCAGGGCACATCTTTGCTCGAGACCAAAAAACATCTGCAGGCAGGGAGTAAGGTAATCCTTGACGGCGGGCCGGAGCAGGTAAGTTCGGTGATGGCCCAGACCGGTTTCTACATTAATGAAGACTATCAGCCGGTCTGGGGCAATAATGTCGGTCATCTGGCCGTAACTCTACCGGCCCGACGCTTGCAGAAATTTCCCGATAATCCCGATAACGATCCGATGCTTTTTCTCAAGTATGTGCGTAAACTGGTGGCTCCTTTAGCCGGTGACGGTTGGGATGTGCTGGTGCGGGCGGAGCAAGACGGGCCTCCGGCGGGTAAAGACATCAATGTTCGGGTTGTCGGTGCCGATGAGAAATCGGTGCAGCGTCTGGCGATGGTGCTGGATGATTTCTTGCGGCGTGATTCCCGCCTTGAGCCGGAGCTAAATGAGTTTTCCAGTAATCAGGGTGAGCCGGGACGCGTCTACCGGCTCAAGGTTGATAAGCTGAAGGCGGCGGAATATAACCTCTCCGAAGCGCAGGTAGCTTATCTGGCGGGGTCGGTGCTGGATGGCCGCTACATCGGTAAATTCCGGGCTCGGGATGAAGATCTTGATCTGAAATTAAGGGTTGATCCGGCTTATCTTAAAGGGCCTTCCGATGCCTTGAAACTGCCGGTTTTAAGCGGTCCTGCCGGCGGTCTTAAACCGGGGAGCTGGTTACGGTATCATCGTATCTCGAACCCGGTTATCTGAATCGTTATAACCTGAACCGTTCGGTAACTCTGACCGCCAACCTTAAGTCCGACAGCCGTCTTTCAACCCCGGCAGTTGTCCAGATAGTGAAAGATTATTACCGGACTGTTGCCGCAGCTTACCCCGGTGCCGAAGTCAGCTTCGCGGGTGAGTTTGAAAGTACCAAACGCTCTTACACTTCATTAAGCTATGCCTTTATCATCGCCCTCCTGGCGATATATATGATTCTGGCATTACAATTCCAGTCTTACCTGCAGCCTTTGATTATTCTCTCCGCAGTGGCTTTTGCCCTGGTCGGTGTGGTCTTCGGAAAATTTCTGACGCAGGGGCTTTTTACCGTCAACAGTATGATCGCGATTGTCGGAGTTACCGGGGTCGTGGTGAATGACTCTCTGGTTCTGATTGACTTTATCAACCGGGCCTATCGTAAATCGGGCAATCGCCGGGAGGCGATTTTAGAGGGTATCAGAACCCGTTTGCGTCCCATTCTTTTAACCACTTTGACGACCACCTTAGGGCTATTACCGATGGCCATCGGCTTTCCCTACTACTCTCTGGTCTGGGGGACAATGGCCTCAACCTTCGTCACCGGTCTCTGTACCGCAACTTTTCTTACCCTGTTTATTGTTCCGATTGAGTGGGATCTGTTGACGGCTCTTCAGGAACGCAGGTCGCGCAGAAAGAAGAAGTAAAAAGGCTTCTATTCACCCCAACTATAAAATGGGTATATACTTTTGTGTGGCACTGTGTTTTAACGAGCTACGCATATTACGATGAAGGTCTAGTTTGCGATTTAGCTGGATGGTTAAGATTGCCAGTGCAATGATTAATGACGCTTGACTTTTTCAGCATACCTAGATATATTGTATACAATGAACAGGGATAGCTGAACATCAGATATTTTTGGTTAAGCCCTTGGAGAATTTATTTTTTGAGATTATTTACCAAGTTAGAGACTT
>JAGGTT010000265.1 GCA_021163565.1 Candidatus Tharpella sp. | reverse complement strand
CTACTCCCTGCATCGCTCCGCCCGCACCAGCCTGCTGTTGAGATTGAGCCGGATTCCGAAAAGAGTCGGCTTCAAAAATTCCCGGCTGGCTTTTCTCTACACTGAAACCCGGCTGCGACCATCAGAAGAACACGATGTTCTGCGCAATCTGGCCTTGGTCAGTGATGATTTCAAAAACCGTAAGCTACCCGACGAACTCCGTCTTTTTGCGCCGGTCAGAGAGGATCTTGCTGCAAATATGCAAGCCCGCCTGCCGGAGGCCGACAACTATGTTCTCATTGTTCCCGGGAGTGCCTGGGAGACCAAACGCTGGAGTGCCGAAGGCTATCACCAAGTGACGGAGTATCTCATTGAAAAGGGCTTCAAGGTAGTCTTGACGGGAAGTGCGGATGAGGCTGAAATCTGCCGGGAGGTGGCGGGTGATCTTGACGTAATCAACCTCGCCGGAGAGGCTAATTTAGATACGGCTCTCTATCTGACAGAAAATGCCCGAATGATGATCTGTAATGACAGCATGGCTCTGCACATGGCTTCAGCCTACAAAACCCCAACCGTGGCCGTCTTCTGTGCCACCGTTCCCGAATTCGGTTTCGGCCCCTGGCGAAATCAGGCTCTGATAGTTGAAAAAAAAGGCCTTGACTGCCGCCCCTGCGCCCGTCACGGCAGCCGCAGCTGCCCCAATCAAAGCCGGGCCTGTATCGATGAACTGCCGGCCGAAGAAGTAATCAAAGCGGCGCAGGAATTGCTGAATTGCTGATTCCATAAAAATCATTCGAGCAGACCGCTGCAACACTGCAGAAGTTCTTTCTGGGAAAACGGTTTTTCCATCACTTCCATGACCACCGGAAAGAGCTTACAAACCCTGAAACCTTCGTTAACCGTGCCGGTCATAATCAAAACCGGAATTTTAATATTCTCACGCTCCATTTCAGCCAGAAACTCCTCACCACTCATCCCCGGCATAATCAGATCAAGGATGATCAGGTCAATCTCCGACTCCTTAAGAATAGCGAGCGCTTCACGGCCGTGAGCGGTCGTCTTAATCCGGCCGCCATAGAGTTCAAGCAGAACCTTGAGACTGTCTCTTAAAATCTCTTCATCCTCAATAACCAGAATATTTTTTGCCTTAAGATCATGCGAATACTCTTCAACAAGCTTCGGAGTCAGCTCCTTTTTAAGCCCGCTGGCAACTGGCAGATAGATCACAAATGAACTTCCGGCTCCGACCTCTGAATTTACCGTTATAATCCCATTGTGATTGGTAATCGTCCGGTATGCAATCGGCAAACCTAAGCCGGTACCTTTCCGGTTGGTCCACTCCTTGGTGCTGAAAAACGGGTCAAATATTCTTTTCATCATAACCGGAGGGATACCGCTACCGTTATCGGAAACCGTAATTTCACAATACCATTTACCCGGAATCAGATTAAAACGCTGGCCTAAATAACGATCGACAAATTTAACCTTGGCAACCACATTGATACGGGCTTCTCTCTGACCTGCAGGAAAAGATTCCACGGCATTTAAGATCAGATTCAATAAAGATTGAACCAGAGCCGAACGGTTCACATCCAGCTTAACCTCATCACTGTCCTCCAGATAATCACATACGATCTGGGCCGGGATTGAAGGCGGCACTAAAGCTAAGGTCGACTCCACCAGTTCAACCACACTCATAATCTCGGTTCCCCCGACGTCACGCCGTGAGAAAAGCATAATCTTTCCCGTCAGATCAGCTGCCTGCAGGGAAGCTTGTTTGAGCTTTTCGATGTAATGGCTACACTTCTGAGGAGAACTTTTAATCATAATTTCCAAGAGTTCAATATTACCGTGTATACTCGCCAGTAGATTATTGAAATCATGCGCGAAACCGGCCGCCAGAATACCAACGGTCTCCATTTTCTGGGTCTGGACGATGACTTCAGTTTGACGTTCAACTTCCTTATGGAGAAAGTCACTGTAGACCTCGACCTCACGCTGCAGGCGCCGCTCCTCACTGATATCATGAAGGCTACTGATATAACCAACCCGGTTACCGTCACGGTAGATTTCAGAGAAGTTCTGACTGACCTCATGGGCGGGCTGTTTCCCGACCTTCCGGTACGAAACGATCCCCTGCCAGCGACCGCGCCGAGCCAAATGCGCCAGAATATCATCAGGCAATCCTTTGGCAGTCACATTGGCTGGCCCCTTGCGAAACATGGCTCCGATAATCTCATCCTGCGGCACCCCTATGATCTCACAATAGGGCTGATTCGCGAACAGATAACGACCCTTGGAGTCAAGCACAATAACTCCATCCACACTTGCGACCAGACCTGCCTTGAAAATTGCACTCTCCCGGGTAAAATGGTCAAGACGCCGGAGCATAAAAAATGATATCACAACAATCAGCAGCAGAGACAGAATACACAGGGAAATAATCGGCAATAACAGATCCCATACCAGTTCATTGGCTTTTATTCTCGGAGTCGCCACCATAACGGTCCAGTCTGAAGTCACCAACCGCAGGCTCTCAAATGAAGCCAAAAAATCTCCGGGGGAACCATTATCTTTGCTGACAGATATCTTCACGGTGGTTGAAAAAGGGTTGCGATTGCTCAGGGCAGCCATAACTTCAGGTATCTGTTTTTTATCAAGCTGCACCAGAGACTCTTTTTTTTCATAGAACAGATCGGCCGCGGGGCTGCCGTAGGCAGGATAGAGATTAGTATAGAGCAGACCCGACAGCGATGAAAAGATTACCTTCCCCCGGCAATCGGCAACTATAATATCACGGCGTTTGTCAACGATCATACTCCGACAGTAGTTGTCAAAAATAAAATCGAGCTGGTAAGGAACCAGCATGAGCCCGACATACTTCCCCTTCACCTCAACCCGCTTGGTAAAAATGACCATCGGCACCGGCATCACCTTTTCAAGTTCAGGGACATACTTCATAAGAACCGTAACATACTGATGCAGACCCGGATCATGATCATCAAGCCAGAGATTAATCGCAAAATGCTGCCACTCATAGACATCCAGCAGAGGCAGTCCCAGAGGTATAAAATCACCGTCATGGCCGGTATAGTAGACTTTATTGTCGGAACTCAAAAACATGAGATGGGTTATCTCCGGATAGATATCCCAGAGCAGGCGAAAACGCTGCGAGGTTATGAGACTTATATTCTCAAACTGATGGGGAGTGAACGTTAATACTGAGTCAACCGTCTGCCGAACCCGGACTAAATAGTTCTCCAGATTTCTGACGATACGTTTCGCCACCACCTGCTGTTCCATCTGAACTTCAAGGGTGGAATGCTTAGTGAAATGGTCGTAAGAAAAGTATCCGGCAGCAGAAAAGAACAGCAGAGCCGCCACGACTATGATAAGAAATTTAAGGTAGCTTCGACTTGCCATCAGAAAATAAAAGGCTCAAAATATTATTAAAAATAGAGTCGCAGTATGCAAATCAATATATCTACCTATATACAAGTTCATCGGCAAAACGCAAGATAAAATCGAGCCGCAAACTCTAATCTCCTTAGATACTCTTCTTAATTGGGTTTGCCGCCAGCCCCGCACCACTCCGGTAGCGGGGCCGAAATTATCCGGCCGTCGGCAAGAGTAAGCTGAAAACAGTGGAGATGAAAAACAACGTCGGCATTCACCTTAACGAAATCAGATTCACCAACCGCAAACGGCCGGCCACCGTAAAGTGAATCTCCGAACAGAGGGTGACCGGAATCAGCCAGATGCACCCGAAGCTGATGCATGACCCCGCTGACCATGACCAGCCGAACCAGGGTTGAATCATCGAAGGCTGTGTATAAAACCGGGGAAATTTCCGTCCGGGCAGGATAGATACCACGACATACAGGAGCGGGCGGGGTCACAACCATTCGCCGGCGGTCACCGGTCGCATGGGTCAGAGCTTTATCAATAACAATCTCATTTTCGATTAAACCCTGTACCTGAGCCATATATTCTTTAACGACAAGATGACGGCTGAACTGCTCACGCAATCGCTTCCAGGCCGAATCACTGCGGGCCACCAATACGACTCCGGAGGTAGCAAAATCGAGACGGTGCAACAGGCCGGGCTGCAACGGCCCGAAATCTCCGATGCCGGCAAGTTCCGGAAAAACTGCGATAAGATGATTGGCCAGAGTTCCGGTTTCTGCCGCCGCAAGCGGATGAGTGTGACAGCCGGCCGGCTTATTTAAGGCCAGAAGTTCCTCGTCCTGATAAATAATCTCAAGTTCAGGTTCGGCTTCCGTTGCCGGTTTCTCCGGCTGCAGGCAATCTAGAAGTGTTTCAGGGATGACAACCTTCTGGCCGACCGCCAGAGAAGTGCCTTTCAGCGCCCGCCGGCCGTCAACCTTGACTTCATGGTTACGCAGGGCCTGGCGCCAGTGATTGATCGAAATGAATGGATATCTAACGTGGAGAAAATGATCCAGACGAGAGATTGGTTCATCAACAATAAGAGTGATTACAGGAGATGAAGAAGAGGGCATATCTATTCCCCAGTACCGTAAACTACCGGCACAGACAGTTCAACAACTTACAGGTTATTTGCTTGTTTTTTACCAGGGATATTGGCTGAAACCACTTATCTGCAACCGGAACCACTCACCCGGCCTCGGTTGCAGATAAGTCAAACAAAGTTTATTTTTCAGGATTCTGTAACCTGCTCCAGCGTCCTGATATTGGCTTTGATCTTTTCAACTTTAAGGCTGAGCTCTTTGTACTTGGCCTTTTCTTTTTCAATAACCTCAGCCGGAGCTTTGGCCAGGAATTTTTCATTACCGAGTTTGTTACTGACTCCACTGAACTCTTTTTCGGTTTTTTTAAGCTCTTTCGCTAAGCGAGCCGCCTCCTGGGCAAAATCAATCAAGCCGGCAAGCGGAACAAATATCTCAAAACCTGCGGCCAATCCCGCAGCTGATTGCGGCGGCCGTATGACTTCTGAATCGATAGTCAAAGATGTCAGGCGGGCAATATTGGCAATCGCGGCCGAGCTCTTTTTCAGGGTTGTAATCGCCTCGGCATCAGGCCCGGTAACCACCGCCACCAAGCGTTGCCCCGGGGAAAGATTCATCTCTCCACGGATATTTCGGACAGCCGTAATCACGGCCATAACCTGCTCCATCTCGGCCACCGCCTGAAGATCTTCAAATTCAGCATCGGCCCGGGGAAAAGCGGTCTGCATAATACTTTCCGGCATGGCGGCTGTATGCGGCAGGGTCTGCCAGATCTCTTCACAGACAAACGGCATAATCGGGTG
>JAGGTT010000215.1 GCA_021163565.1 Candidatus Tharpella sp. | reverse complement strand
ATGTGTCGGCTAAGTGCCATAATTTCAGATAGTTACTTTTCCCCCATGGAAAATATCATGGCCCTGGAAACCATGAAAGAAGGTCATGACGGTTCCGGACTCGGTCTGGTCTTACGTGATCTCGGCGGTGAGTTCCTGGGATTAAAAGAGTTTCCCATCCTCTCCGGCATCTGCAGCAAAGAGGGTTTGAGGGTCATGGATGAATACATGGTCAAACTCGGTTTCAAGACTAAACACCTTTGGAACCCACGCATCAAAGACTACAGCGGCGATATGAAAGCTCGTGGTTTCTACTTTGCTCGAGCCTATGAGTACCCGGAATGGGCCGAGGACTCCAGTCCGGAGATTCAGCATGAGTTGCTGACTAAAACCCGCCTGGAGTTACGAGATATGGGGAAAAGCGATGATTCAATTATCATCTTCTCTTTCTGGCCTGACCTGATCACCTTAAAAGAGGTTGGTGACCCGCTTGATGTCGGGCTCTTTTTCGGCCTCGATAAAAAACCCTTACTCGCCAAAAATATCTTTGCCCAGGGCCGCCAGAACACCAACTACGCCATAAACCTCTACGCCTGTCATCCCTTCTTTCTTGAAGGCTACTCAACCATGACCAATGGCGAGAATACCGCTTTTATCCCGATCCGCGAGTTCCTTACCAGTCGGGGTCTGCCCGGTTATGTCGGCTACCGCAGCGACAGCGAGGTCTTCTGCCACATTCTTCACTATATACGTAAGCAGTTGAACTTCCCTTTGAAATACTACAAAGACGTTATCACCCCACTCTTTGATCGAGAGATGGGTGAGCGAACCGACAAGAATGCGATTGAGTTGATCAAGCGAGTCTTGCGGCCTTTAACCATCGACGGCCCCAACTGTACTATCGGCACCGATATCGACGGCACCGTTTTCATGGCTCAGGATTCCAAAAAGTTGCGCCCCGGTGTCATCGGCGGGGTCCCCGGCAAATATGCCTTGATGTCGGAGACCTGCGGGGTTGATGCCGTAGTTCCCGAGCGCGATCGCAGCAAAGATGTTTTTCCCATGAAATACGATATGGTGATGATTAATAAAGATGCCAAGGAGATCAAGGTATGGAATCAAAGATACGGCTCGATGTCAACGGTCAACTGACCCTAAAAGAGCTGCCTTATATAATCAAGTGGGAATCAGACAAGTGTACGCGCTGCGGTCAGTGCACCACCGTCTGCCCGCAGAAAGCAATTGAACCGGCGGTTATGATTCAGCGACTGGTCTCCTCAGAGGGGCCTCTGCCGCTGCCGCAAACAGTACGCCAGGTGGGTCAGAGAATCAGACAGGTCACCGACATTGAACGTTATTGTGTCGGCTGCGGCATCTGCTCGCAGGTCTGCCCTAATGATGCGATCTTTCCGGAATACAACCCGGTCAACAAGTTCGCCTTTCATAAAAACCAGGGCGGTGATCCCTACAAACGCGGAGGACGGCGGAACAGTACTGAAACCTCGACCCTGGACAAGCTTAAGTTCACCCGCATCTCGATGCTCACCGACCCGGCCCTTGATGCCGGACGGCATGAGTTTCATATCCGCACTCTTCTAGGCCGCAACCTCGCCCCTGAAGCAATGCCGCTGATAATCAAGGACGATGAATTAGGTCTTGACGAAATGGCATACATCCCACCGGTGCGTGAGATCTTTCCGATCCGGATTGGCGGCATGTCATTCGGCGCCCTCTCTCCCCATATGTGGGAAGGTCTGGCAATGGGGGTCGCCTACTTAAATGAAGTTGAAAATATCCCGGTGGTTATGTGTACCGGTGAGGGCGGCATGCCGCCGCGCCTGTTGAAATCACGTTTTCTAAAATATTTCATCCTTCAAATCGCTTCCGGCTACTTCGGCTGGGATGAGATCATCCACGCCATTCCCGACATGCAGGAAGATCCGGCCGCGATTGAGATCAAATACGGTCAAGGTGCAAAACCGGGCGATGGTGGTCTTCTTATGGCCTTTAAGGTACTTGACCTGATCGCTAAGGTCCGCGGGGTTCCAATGCGGGTTGACCTGGCTTCACCGCCAACCCATCAGACCAAATATTCGATTGAGGAAGCAGTCGCCAAGATGCTCACCTCAATGTCGATGGCCTTCGGTTTCCGGGTTCCGGTCTATCCCAAGATTTCTGGGTCACAAACGGCAACTGCGGTTTTAAATAACCTCGCGCGTAATCCTTTCGCCGCCGCCTTGACAATTGACGGTGAAGATGGCGGTACCGGAGCCGCTTACAATGTCTCAGTTGATAAGATGGGCCATCCGATTGCCTCCAACCTGCGCGAATGTTATCTGAATCTGGTCAAAATCGGCAAACAGAATGAACTGCCGCTCTTTGCTGCCGGCGGAGTTGGTAAAACTGGCTCTTTAGCAGCTAATGCCGCCGCCTTAATCATGCTCGGAGCCTCCGGAGTTGATTGCGGGAAATATATCATGCAGGCGGCCGCAGGTTGTCTTGGTGACGAATATAACCGCTGCAATCTCTGTAATATCGGTCGCTGTCCCAAGGGGATTACAACTCAGGACACCCGCCTCTACCGGCGCCTCGACCCCGATAAAGTTGCCGAACGGGTTGTTGATGTATTCAAAGCAGCTGATTCCGAACTCAAAAAAATCTTTGCACCGATGGGTCGCAGTACCCAATTGCCGATCGGTATGTCTGACGGTTTGAGTATCAGCGACAAGGCAATTGCCGACCAGCTGCAGATCAATTTCGCCAGCTAAAACCGGCTGGCCGTTGCAACTTAAAAGAGAACTGGCGCGGGGCATTGCCCACACCCAAGGACACTCCCACAGGTCACAAGCAGGTAGCCTTATCAGAACATTTTTTGGTTAAAAAAATTAAGCAACTGTTCTGATAAGTCACTAAAAACAAAATAAGCTGTAAATATTTATTATTTTTAGGTCAAATAATGTACGAAATTAATGGTATTGTAGATAATCAGAGGGTTCCTTCCAAGAATCTGGAAGAGCAAATTCAGGCCGCCGTCAAAGATGGTAAACGTGAGCTGCGTATTATTGCTGACGGTCAACACGGCATCGGCGGCCGACTCTGGCCGACTCCGGAAGACAAGAAACTGATCATTGACGGAACTTCGGGCCAGCGGGTCGGCGGCATGGGCATGATGGGCACCAAGATCATCATCCACGGCTCCTGCTCGGATGATACCGGCTGGCTTAACTGCGGAGCTGAAATTACGGTTTTAGGCGATGTCGCCAACGGCGCCCATAACGCCGGAGCCCAGGGAAAACTTTATGTTCAGGGTGGCGGCGGCGCCCGCTGTGACACCATGACCAAGTTCAACCCGCGCTTTGCCCCGTTACAATCCTGGTATTTCCGTGATGTCGGGGACTCTTTCGCTGAATTCAAAGCCGGCGGGATCTCGGTTGTCTGTGGGATAAATCCACGACATCCCCGAAGTGTTCTAGGCTATCGCCCCTGTGTCGGCATGGTGGGTGGAACTATTTACTTCCGGGGTACGGCTGATGACTACAGCCGCAAAGACAGTCGCCTGGAGGAGTTGAATGATCAGGACTGGGAATGGCTGATCAGCAACATGAAGCCCTACCTTGAAGCAATTGACCGGCTTACCTACCTTGAAGAACTAACTAAAACACGCAGCGACTGGCATAAAATTGTGGCTTTAGCCCCGGCCGAACGCAGCAGCATCGGCGGCGGCCGACTGCCGATGGATAAATTCCGTCTCGAAACCTGGGACAATGAAGTCGGTAGAGGCGGCATTGTCGGTGATCTGCTGCCGATAGAAGATCGTACTATTCTCCCCTATATCACTTACGCCGAAGACCGGCGTTTCTATCCGACCTGGGATAATAATCGTTTTGAGGCCCCCTGTACTTACAACTGCCCAACCGGAATTCCGACCCAGACCCGAACTCGCTTGATTCGTGAGGGCCGGCTCGAAGAGATGCTGGATCTGGTACTCGAATATTCACCCCTGCCGGCAACCGTCTGTGGCAAGGTCTGTCCGAGCCCCTGTATGGATGCCTGCAGCCGCAATATCTTTTTGCGGGAACCGGTTGAGATCGGCTATCTTGGGAGCCTGAACCTTGAAACGAAAGCCCCGGCAAAAGCTGAAGCACGCAAGGAAAAAGTCGCCGTCATCGGTGGCGGCCCGGCCGGCCTGGCCGCAGCGTGGCGACTCGCCCTCGATGGTATTAATGTTACAATCTTCGAAACTGAGGATAAACTGGGCGGAAAAATCTATCAATGTATTCCGGAAGAACGACTCCCGCGCGCGATTCTCAACCGCGAGCTCGACCGATTTAACTCCCTGGGAGTTAAGGTTGAAACCAACACCGCAGTTACCAGTGAGAAATTTACTGAGATTGAAAAAGCATATGATGCGGTAGTCCTTGCCGGCGGAGCCCATGCGCCGCGCACGATTCCGTTTCCAGGATATGAAGATGTAATTCCCGGCATAACTTTTCTGAAAGCTTTAAATAACCGGCAGCCGATCAAACTGGACGGGCAACGGGTCGTGATTATCGGAGCCGGTAATGTGGGTATGGATATCGCGGTCGAAGCCTACAATTCTGGAGCTAAATCGGTAATTGCAGTTGACATTCAAGCTCCGGCAAGCTTCGGCAAGGAGCAGCAGATGGCGGCCGCCCGCGGCACCCAGATTCTCTACCCGAAATTTACCGATCGCTATGTTAAAGATGAAAAAAAGATCTACTTCAAGGATGGCAGCTATCTCGATGTTGACGCTGTCCTGATCTCCATCGGAGAGAGCCCCAAACTCGATTACCTGCCTGAAGATATGGCTAAAGACCGAGGTTATTTAATCATCGATCAATGGGGCCGAACCAACCGGGAGGGTCTCTACGCCGCCGGCGACGTTACCGCTCCGGGACTTATCACACACGCCTTGGGGGCCGGCCGGTATGCCGCTCAGGCGGTACTGGCAGATTTTGACCGTATCACCCTAGCTGACCGAAACCCGGTCATGGTTGACTACGATCGGATTAAATCTGAATACTATGAACGGGATCGGCAGAAAACCGCGGAAGATGGCGATGCGGAAGCTCTGCGTTGTTTCTCATGCGGCACCTGCCGTGACTGTTCAACCTGCGCAGAGTCCTGTTTCCGCGGTGCGATTACCCGGGAAGAAACCGAGGACGGCGGCTACGAATACGTAGTCAATGAGGATCAGTGTATCGGCTGTGGCTTCTGCGCGGCGGTCTGCCCCTGCGGCATCTGGCAGATGAATCCTGCGTTATAGCAGGCTCATCTGCAGCGTCAACCTGCAATTCATGTCACAACGACGTACTAATTGTACGCCGATGTGACATGAATTTTGATTTCCTTGCATATAAACCTGCTATAACGCAGGATGACATTTATCAATATTTAGTGCTGGCGTTTCAAATATCCACCTCTGAATAATTACTATTCCAACCTCCTGACCCGGGCCCTTAAATTATGTGTGGAATTATCGGTATTTACAATCATCCGGAGGCGAGCAACCTGGCCTATCTCGGGCTCTATGCAATGCAGCATCGAGGCCAGGAGAGTGCGGGTATCATCTCAACTAACAACAATGAATTCTACTCCCATAAATCGATGGGTCTGGTTGCGGATATCTTTCCTCTGGAAGTTATCGAACGCCTCCGTGGCAACACCGCCATCGGCCATGTCCGCTATTCGACTACCGGAGCCAGCCTCTTAAACAACAGTCAGCCATTCATGATCAACTATGCCCACGGCACCCTGGCAATTGCTCATAACGGCAACCTGGTCAACGCTGAAGACATCAAAAGTGACCTGGTCAGCCGGGGTGCGATTTTCCAGTCATCCATGGATACCGAAGTGATCATGCACCTGATCGCCGGATTCCAGGAACCTAACCTGGTGGGAAGTATTGCCGCGGCTTTAAGGCGGGTAAAAGGTGCCTACTCTCTGGTTTTTATGAACGGCGACCGCATAATTGCCGCCCGGGATCCACATGGAATCCGCCCGCTGGTTCTGGGAAAACTCAATGAAACCTATATAATTGCTTCCGAATCATGTGTCTTCGATCTGATTGAGGCTGAATTCGTACGTGAAATTGACCCCGGAGAGCTTCTGGTGATCAATAAGAAGGGCCTTAAATCATACCACCCGTTTCCGGAACAGAAAACCGCCAACTGCATCTTCGAACACATCTACTTCGCCCGACCCGACAGCACCCTGTTCGGCGACACCGTATATAACGTCAGAAAGAGACTGGGACGCCTGCTGGCTAAGGAACATCCGATTGCGGCCGATATGGTTGTTCCAGTTCCCGACTCCGGAATTCCAGCCGCTTTAGGTTATGCCCAAGAGCTTAATATCCCCTGGGAACTGGCTCTTATCCGCAACCACTATGTCGGCCGTACCTTTATCGAACCAAGTCAGTCAATCCGCCATTTCGGAGTTAAGATTAAACTTAATGCAATAAAAAGCATGTTTGCCGGTAAACGGGTCGTCATTGTTGATGATTCAATCGTGCGCGGAACCACCATGCGTAAAATAATCAAAATGATCCGGGCGGCCGGCGCGCAAGAGATTCATGTCCGGATCAGCTCACCCCCGACCGATTATCCCTGCTACTACGGCATCGACACCCCGACCCGCAAGGAGCTGATCGCCTCCAGCCACTCAATCGATGATATTCGCCGTTACATTACTGCGGACTCCTTAAACTATATTCACAGTAAAGATTTAACTAAAGCCGTAAATTGCAACCGCAGCTTCTGCGACGCCTGTTTTACCGGTAACTATCCGATCACCTTCCCCGGCATTGAAGGTCCGCAACTGGAACAGCCACGACTCTTCTAAGCTGCAGACCGCGAAAATCATTTTGCAAATCTCTGTCGTTAAAACTGTCTTGATATCACACTTTAGATTGTCTGCGTATGATCTGATTTACAGAAAAATATTCTGTCTTTATAAAACTACCGCAAAGAACGTTCCCATAAGATCTGGATTACTCACATGAACAATCGTAATACTGACCCGAAACCCTGGACTTTACTTGGATATACTAACGGACCTGAACTTAAGGTTTTCAAGAGCCGTTTCGAACGGCGCTTAAACCCACGCAATGGCAAGGAATTGGAGTGCCTGATTCTTGATTCCAGAGACTGGGTCAATGTTGTCGCCTTAACTCCGACAGGAAAAGCGGTACTGGTTAAGCAGTTCCGCTTCGGCAGCGGTTCGGTGACTATTGAAATCCCCGGCGGCGTTATTGATCCCGGTGAAGAGCACGAAGCGGCGGCAAAAAGAGAACTTAAAGAAGAGACCGGATTCGTTTCCGACAAATGGACCTATCTCGGAGCGACCGAGCCAAACCCGGCAATCCTGAATAATCTCTGCCATCACTGGCTCGCTGAAGATGTTATCTTAAAGTACGAACTTAATTTGGATGATGGGGAGGACATAACCATCATCATCTCTGCAATTGATGAAATCCGAGAGGCAGTCAGCAGCGGTCGTTTGCGCCACGCCCTGGCACTGGCCGGGTTGTCTAAAGTTTTTGACTTAAGACCGGGGAAGTAATCATGAAAATTACTCTGGCACAACTTAACCCGACGGTCGGCGATCTTGAGGGCAACCTTGAAAAGTTAAACCTGCAACTTAATAAGATCACAAAAGATGATCCGGATCTGGTTATCCTGCCAGAGCTCTTTCTTACCGGCTATCCGCCTCGGGATCTGCTCGATTATGACTCTTTTATCAGAAAATGCGATACCACTCTGACCCAGCTGCAGGATATCTCCTCAAACTATCCCGAAACCGCAATTCTCATCGGCACGGTTACCCGT
>JAGGTT010000077.1 GCA_021163565.1 Candidatus Tharpella sp. | reverse complement strand
TCACGCCGCTGGATCAGCTCAACCCGTTCTGCAATTTCCGGTTCCCCTGCAACATCAACGCAAAGGCCGAATCTGTCCAGGAGCTGGGGGCGCAGTTCTCCTTCTTCAGGATTCATTGTCCCGATCAGAACAAATAAAGCCGGATGCTTAAATGAAATTCCTTCCCGCTCAATCCGGTTTTCGCCGGAAGCAGCCGCATCCAGAATGATGTCCACGATATGATCGTCCAAAAGATTCACCTCATCCACGTAAAGGATCGACCGGTTGGCATCAGCCAGAAGTCCCGGCAAAACAGAGCGTTCCCCTTTCCTGACCGCCAGGCTGAAATCTATTCCACCTGCAACCCTGTCTTCCGTAGCATTAAGCGGCAAAGTCACAACCCTGACCTTTTGATGTTGAATTTTGTGCGCAACTTTTTTTTCCCTGCATTTTTCACACATTCTGTCTTCATCATCGGGATTACAAAAACAGGGGCATCCTGCTACCACCCTGATCTCTGGCAGCAACGCTGCCAGAGCCCGCACCGCAGTCGACTTTGCAGTCCCCTTTTCTCCCCTAATCAAAAGGCCGCCAATCTTAGGGTTCACAGCATTAAGCAGCAACGCAAGTTTTAAGTCTTCCTGCCCGACAATGGCTGCAAATGGATATATTTTTTCAGTTTTCATTGTCATAATCATTTTTTTTCGCGTCCCTAACAGTTTTTATTCCGGAATTGCCATTACATACCCATCCAGCCTGTAAAGTTTCACCCGAATACCAAAAAGGGCTGACAAGTTATCAGGGGTAATCACCTCCATCCCGCCGGAAGCCATGACCCGGTTGCCCTTCAATAAGGTAAAACTGGAAGCATAGCGCAGGGCCAGATTGATATCATGCATAGCAATGACAGTGGTCAGTGCGTACTCGGCGGTTTCCTGCCGTATAATCTCCATAACTTCAATTTGATTTTTCAGATCCAGATTACTGGTGGGTTCGTCCAGGAGCAGAATCTCCGGCTTTTGGACCAATGCCCGGGCAATAATCGTTTTCTGCAGTTCTCCACCACTCAAGTGAGCCAGAGGCCGAAGGGCCAGGTCCCCAAGATCCAGTTTTTTCATAACGGCAAAGACAATTTTTTCATCCTTAATTCCGAAGTTCCATTTCAGATGGGGTTTACGGCCAAGCAAAACATAATCCGTAACCGTTAATTCACATCTTTGCTGTTGCTGCGCGACATAGCCTATGCGCTTGGCAATCTGATTCAAAGTTAGATCGGCCAAGTCTTTACCTGCCATCAGAATGCTACCGGATCGGGGTTTCAATAAACGGTTTAACAATTTCATCAAAGTCGATTTTCCTGCTCCATTGACCCCCAGGATAATATGTACCTGACCTGCATTTAAGCAACAGGTCAAATCTTCCAAAACTACCTTCTGCTCATATCTATAAGCAAGACTATCGATTTCAATTCTCATCAGTTATTCCCTTTGCCAAAAAGCAGAAAGAGAAAAACAGGCGTTCCAAAAAAGGAAGTTACAACCCCGGCCGGCAGCGCCACAGGGTCAAGAACAAACTGGCCGAGCAGGTCGGCAGCCAGCAACATTACAACCCCGGAAACGGCGGCCAGAGGAAAAAGCAAACGATTATCAGAACCGATCAGGCGGCGTCCAATATGAGGAGCAACCAGACCGATAAAACCCAGGATGCCGAAAAACGTAACGGTTACCGCAGTTGTCAGGGAAGCCATAAACATGCTGATCAGTCGCAGCCTGTTAACGTTGACTCCGAGACTCTGTGCGACATCACCACCAGCTAGCAAAGCATTATAACTATGGCGGTTAAAGAAAAAATAGATAGAGGTTAGAAAAATTACACCAGCCATCAATCGCAGATCGGACCAGGAAGCCCGGGCCAGGTCACCAAAGGTCCAATGAACAATTAAAGCCAATTGGGTTTCATCGGCAAAATATTGAAGGAAAGTAGTACCGGCCATGAACAGAGAGCTTAAAGCCACCCCGGCCAGGATAATTGATTCCGGCCCGGCCCGGCGGAGCCGGGCCAGCAGGATAATGGCAAAGGTTGTCAGCAGGGAAAAAACAAAAGCCGACAGGTTGATAAAAGTCGTGGAATCCAGGAAATTGAGATAACCCGGTAATCCGGAAACAGTACCTATTAAAGTAATGCCCAGAGATGCGCCGAAAGCTGCCCCCTGGGCAATCCCTAAAGTCGTTGGTGCAGCCAGTGGATTATGCAGAACCGCCTGGAGCACGGCCCCGGCCAGGGCCAGACCGGTTCCCCCCAGCAACGCCCCTATTAGACGAGGCAGACGGATCTGCCAGACAACCAAACAGGCCGGGCCGGAATCTTCAAAAAACAGAATATTGAAAATTCTATTTACAGAAATATCGGTAGTTCCGCTCAAGATTACCATAGCAAAAGCAGGCAGCAAAAGCGCTGCACCAGCCACTACAATCATTACAAGGCGCCGACGGTTAGAATGATAGGCAATTCTTATCGAGTTCATTGAAATTCCGCCAGAGGTTTAAATCCGCCAAAGATCTTTGCCATTTTCTTGTAAAGCGGACATCCGACAAAAAAAGTATAGAGTGCATCAGACAACGCCGGGATCCCGATATCCTGAAAACGATCAGGGTATAAGGTCTTGCCGATATAGTAGGTTTCTGCCAATACAGTGGCCGGAGCGGTAGCATAATAATGGGGCATGAGACCGTAGACCTTTCCGGCCCTGATCGCAGGAAGTTCCCGGTATAAAGGCTCTTTCAACTCCCGGGAAACAAGCTCAATGCCGCTTTCACAGATAAAAACCACCTCGGG
>JAGGTT010000051.1 GCA_021163565.1 Candidatus Tharpella sp. | reverse complement strand
GTCTGGTTATCACATCAGCATGCAGATGCTGACCGAAGGCCTCTTTTATCCGGGTGAGGTTGAACATGAAGAGCAGAACCAGAGATCCGATGAAAAGTAAAATCGCTCCCGGTATCAGCAACGGATAAAGAGGGAAAAGGCCGAAAAAGCTGACTTCGGAAAAGGTATCACTGCGGCATATCCAGACCACTGCACAGGCCGCATCAACCAGCGTGAAGAGGATCAACAGCAGGCGGCTCCAGGGCCGAAAATTATTCAGGGGGCGCACCAGGTAAACCCGAAACAGCATCAAGGATACGAGTGCCAGCACGGCCTCCAGACGAAAAAAAGTATCGGGCCAGACCACCCCCAGAACCAGCGGCAGCCAGAGCAGTGAAAGAGCGGCAAAGACCCGGCTCAAATGCATAATCCATTGCCTGGTCACCGGCGTCACAACACTCACCAGACTCTGTCCGGCAAACGTAACCGTTCCTGAAGTCGGCACAGTCACCTGATTCAGGCAGTTGAAAAAAGTGGTTTTGCCGGCCCCGTTGGGACCGATCAAAGCAACAATCTCTCCCGCCTTAACGTCAAGAGAAACCTCTTTGACAGCGGTCAGGCCGCCGAATTTTTTTACCAGCTTATGGGTTTTAAGCAGGAGGTCTCCGGTTTTACGATCAGTCACAAACGCCCCCCTACTCCCTTTCAACCGGCAACAGGCCGGCCGGCCGCCAGCGCATCATCACCACAATCAGGAGACCAAAGATCAGATAGCGCGCACTACTGAACTCGGCCGGCAGAACAATCCGCAGAATTTCAGTCAGAGGGATTAAGACCAGAGCCCCGATCAGAGCCCCGGTGATGCTCCCCATACCCCCGAAAACAATCAGACATAAAATCAGAATTGATTCCCAGAATTTGAACATATCGGGATGAATAAAACGAAACCAGCGGGCATAAAAGGCGCCGGCCAAGGCACCGATAGCGGCACTTAAAGCAAAAGCGATAATTTTGTAACGGGCCACATTAACGCCGACACACTCGGCCGCAATCTCATCCTCACGAATAGCGAACCAGGCCCGGCCCAGGCGTGAGCTGCGAATTCTGACAACCACCCACAACACCAGCAGCAGAAAGAATAAAATCAGGTAGTAGGTCTGCCAGGGCTGATCCAGTACCCGGCCGAAAAGATCTGGCCGGGCGATACCCGGAACCCCCATCGGCCCCCGGGTCAACCAGAGTTCATTCTTGAGTACCAGGATTATCAACTCGGAGAAGCCGAAGGTAACGATGGCAAAATAGTCATCGGAAAGCCTTAAAGTCGGAGCCCCGCGCAACACCCCCCACAAGGCACCGTTCAGAACGGCCAGCGGCAAAACCAACCACAGGCTCCATTGATAGTGAACGGTAAGCAGCCCGGCGGTATAGGCACCAATCCCGAAAAAGCCGACATAACCTAAATCAAGCAGTCCCGTAAAACCGGGCACCACATTAAGACCCTGAGCCAGAACCATGTAAAGCAGGGTCAATGTCGCAATTCTTATAACATAGGGTCCGGCCGTCCCCATCGGCAGCCAGGGCAACACCAGGACCGCCGCCAGAAGCGGCAGGTAGAGTTTTTTATCACTGAAAAGACGATCGTCTAAATGCATTGCCAACCTCTATGCTTTGTCACGTGACAGACGACCGAAAAGACCGGTGGGTTTAACCAGAATAACCAGAATCATAACTGCATAAGCGATACCGTCACTGTACGATGAGGAGATATAACCGCCGCCGAAAACCTCGGCCAAACCCAAAATACCACCGCCTAAGATGGCTCCGGGAATACTGCCGATACCACCCAGAACCGCCGCCGCGAAAGCTTTGATACCGGCAAAATAACCCATCGTTGGATAGACCGCATTATAGTACAAACCAACCAGAATCCCGGCAACTCCGCCCAGGCCTGAACCGAGAGCAAAGGTGAAGGAGACGACCCGGTTGACATTAACCCCCATCAACGCTGCGGCAGTCTGATCCTGAGCGATTGCCCGCATCGCCCGACCGATTTTAGTATAATGAACAATCAGCTGTAAAAACACCATCAGAATTACTGCGACCGATAGAATAACTATCTGCAGCCAACTGATAACCACATCACCGAACTGCAGAGCCGGAGCAAAAAGAAATGCGGGAACTGCCTCCCGGGGAAAGGATTTGATCTGGGCCCCCCAGATCAAAAGAGCAAGATTCTGAAGAAATATGGACATCCCGATCGCGGTAATCAGGGCGGCCAGACGGGGAGCCTTGCGTAGAGGCCGGTAGGCGACGACATCGAGCAGAACCCCGGCCAGAGCGCATACCAGTACGGCAATTGTCACCGCCAGAGCGAACGGAAGACCAATACCGAAAAAACCGGAGACCAGTGAAAAGCTTAAAAAAGCTCCCAGCATATAGATCTCGCCGTGAGCGAAATTAATCAGCTGGATAACCCCGTAAACCATAGTGTAGCCTACGGCAATCAAGGCATAGATGCTGCCCAGGGTCACCCCGTTGACAAGTTGTTGTAAAAACAGTGAGGATTGTTCAAGTAAGGCGTTCAGCATCGAAGATTTACATCACTTGATACAAGAAGAGTTAGGTTTACGAAGAAGAAAAGTTACTGCAACTGCTCTTGAGCACTGACCCATTTACCACCTTTGACCACCTTAACAAAAGCGGGTTTCAGACAGTCGCCATTTTCATCAAAATAGGTCGCCCCGGTAATTCCCTGATAGGCTTTCTCTTTCGCCGAGATCCCAGCCAGATAAGCCCGGATCTTCTCCCGGTCGAGTCCGCTGGCAGCTATGGCCGCAGCGGCAATGCCAACTGCATCATAGGTATTGGCGGCAAACCAGTTGGGCTCGATGGCAAATTTATGCCGATAGCGTTCGACAAAGTCCTTAACTTTAGCCCCGCCCCGGTCAACCAGGAAAGGTGTGGTCACGAAAAGCCCATCCGCGTCGGGATTTTTTAACATGATCTCATCATCAAGGCCATCGGCCCCGAAGAAAGCACATTTCAGCCCCAGGCTCCGGGCCTGAGAAATCAACAGGGTTGCCTGCGGGGCATAACCGGGAATGAATATAGC
Organism: Candidatus Tharpella sp.; assembly: GCA_021163565.1. Classification (GTDB taxonomy): domain Bacteria; phylum Desulfobacterota; class Anaeroferrophillalia; order Anaeroferrophillales; family Tharpellaceae; genus Tharpella. The sequence continues at coordinate 8,707 of JAGGTT010000051.1, read as the reverse complement.
GTCCGGCCGCATCATCTTGAATTTGCTCAACTGAGCCTTAAAATCAGCAGTCTCCGCCATATATGATTCGGCACATATAATCTGCAGACCAAGTTCTTTGGACTTTCTTATGAAGGCATTTTTAAGCCCCATGGCATAATCGTTGACTTCGTAAAAAATAGCAACTTTTTTAAAATTTTTCACCTGTTTGGCGTAACGAGCCAGAAAATCACCCTGAAAATCATCTTTGTAGACATTGCGAAAATAGTAAGGGCTAGATTTGCCGATCTGGGGATTGGTAGAAGCCGGAGTTATTGCCGGCAAGCCCGCCTCTTTATAAATCGGTAATGCCGCCAGAGTCGCGGAGCTGCAGAGATGACCGATGACAATCGCCACCTCCGGATCACTAGCGAAACGGGTCGCCACGGCGGCCGCTTCCTTGGGATCACAAAGTTCATCACCCAAAATGATTTCCACCATTTTACCGTTAATACCGCCACCGGCATTAATCTCATCTGCTTTTAAGAGGGCCCCGTTTTTTACCCCTTCACCAAATGAAGCCAGGGGCCCGGTAAAAGGGGAAGCTACCGGAATTTTAATTGTTTCCGCCTGAACCTTAACCACCCCTGAGAAACCGGATAAGAGTACAACAAATAAGAGTACCAGAGAAAAACGTCCTCTAATTGCCGTCAGATTTCTTACCATCAATCCAATTCTCCCTTGACTTTTCCGTTGACCCACCACTCATTGCTCTCCTTACTGAACCACCAGGCCGCCCAGTCACTCTCATCCAGACTCCGGCCCAAAGTGCGACCCGACTCCGTCAACAGGCGCTGCCTGGCTACTGTCAGCCATTTGCGGGCATAGGGGTTTCCCAGATCATGCTGTTCCTTGACCAGAACTATCAAGGCCAGCTGATCCGCATCGCCGGCAAGCTGGGCCTCAACACTCTTTTTATCTTCAAACTCGGTCACCAGATCTTTAATCTCATCCCCGAAAAAAAGCGGCCGGCACATATCATTCAGAGCTTTGGTTTCGTCGACCGTAACATACTTTTTATTCACATAGTTGTGATCCCCGGTTCGGGATTCAAGCATATCATGCAGCAGACAGAGCATCAGCACTTTTTTTTCATCGACATCAATGCCCCTCTCATGCTCCATCTTAACCAAGGCATAAGCGGCAATCATCGCCTGAAAAACATGTTCGGCCACAGACTCTTTACCACTGCCTAAAAACTGCAGACCACTGCGCGGAGTCCGCCTGAGCATCGCCGCCGTAAAAAGAAACTCCGCAATATCTTTCACAGCTGCAGGGCCTCAAGTTCACGCAGACGTTCTAAAATCATACTTTTTTTAATCTTGGCGGCATTATAAGCCATCTCATCCCCGGCCTCAAAAGCTGTATCAATATCTTTATCAATCCGGGCAACGCCAGCCGCCAGACAGACATATGACTTTTTCAACTCCGCAGAAACCGACTCCAGATTTTCATCAAGATCATCCAGGGTTTTCCGCACCCAGTCAGGATCGTTAAAACGATCAACCTCGGCTCCGGATTCAACCGTTTCCATCTCTATACGATTATTGCTGTCAGATTCAACCATAATTTTCGAGTCCCTTACAATTCACCGGGGAAAGCATCTTGAAACCACTCAATCTCCGGAGGTGAAGAAGCGCTAGTACCTGCGACAATCGCAATTACATCAAAACGAAGCTCACCTTCCCAGGGATGACTATTCAGATACCAGCCTGCAGTTTTGATCAGACGTTTCTGTTTTGCCCGTGAAACCGCTTCTTCGGGTGCGATTAAAGCTCCCGGTCGCCGGGTTTTAACCTCACAGAAAATCAGCTCCTCGCCAGTCCGGGCAATAATATCAATCTCTCCGAAACGACAACGAAACCCGCGCTCCACGATCTTATAATTGCGATGCTCAAGATAGAGCGCCGCCTGATCTTCACCCCAGCGCCCAAGCGTATGGCGAAGATCACGACTCATATTACGCAACCGTCTTATATGTAAAAGTTTGCCGATGCAGGGATGATGAGCCGCACCGGGTCAAGGCCCGACGATGATCCAGGGTGCCGTAACCTTTATGCCGAGCGAATCCATATTGGGGAAAAAGACGGTCGTAGTAGAGCATCTGTCGATCTCGAATAACTTTGGCAACAATCGAAGCAGCTGCGACGGGCAGGCAAAGCGAATCGCCTCGAATTAAAGGGTATTGGGGAAGGTTTAAGGGAAGACGCTGACGACCGTCAACCACAACCAGATCACAGTCACGGTTCAGGACAACCAGGGCCTTGACCATCGCTTGCAATGATGCTTGAAGAATATTGATCCGGTCTATCTCAACTGCGGAAACCACACCGATACCGATAGAGTTTCCGGCCTTAATCAGCTGGTTGAAAATCAGTTCCCGCCGGGCAGGAGTCAGTTTCTTGGAGTCATCAATCCCGGCCAGCGAAAAACCGGGCCGCAAAAAAACCGCAGCCGCAATTACCGGACCGGCAAGACAGCCCCGGCCGACCTCATCAACGCCAACCACATGAGGTCGCCCCAGGCGGGCCATAATAGAGTTTAGAGCTTCTATCGTCAGACCACCCATAAAGGGATTCTTTTATCAAAAAGAGAGAGGGTAACCGGATAACGGCTTACCCCCTCCAGATAGAAATGATTTAATGTATGCTCCGGATGCGAGCCGCTTTACCCCGCAGTTTCCGCATGTAATAGAGTTTTGCCCGGCGGACTCGACCCCGGTTGACCAGCTCAATCTTATCAACCATGGGTGAGTGTACGGGAAAGGTTCTCTCAACTCCGATACCACCGGAAACCTTACGTACGGTGAAGGTCTCACGATTACTTTCACCCTGCCGCCGGAGGACGAAGCCCTGAAAAATCTGGATTCGCTGTTTCTCGCCTTCACGAATCTTGACATGAACCTTCAAGGTGTCACCAGCCTTAAACTGGGGGATATCCATCCGCATACTGTTTTGTTCGATCTGTGCAATTGTGTTCATTTTATTACTTCTCCCGGAAAAAACTTATCGGCACCCATCAACAGGCCCGAATCCTAATTTACAACTTAATATCATTAAAAACTGAAAAATTAAATTAACTATTCGAAGTAACTTGTTTTATCTCGATACGGGACATGATCGCCGTTGTAGCGGCTTTGCCGCAAAACGCATCGTGTACCGGCTGGCTTGAGGGCGAAGCAAACTTCCAAATTAACGTCAGTTACTTAGTTACTTGGAAGTTACAAATTAAATTCTATTTTTCCTGTTGCCATTTTTGTAACTGCCGAATCTCATCTTCACTCAGTTCAGCCTCCCGTAAAAGATCGGGGCGCCGCTCAAAAGTCCGCCGTAGAGCCTGCTGCCGCCGCCACGCGCTGATCCGGGCATGATGTCCTGAGAGCAAAACTTCAGGAACCCGTTCACCATCGAATTCAGCCGGACGGGTGTAGTGCGGATACTCGAGCAAGGGTGAAAAACTCTCCTCTAGCAGAGAGTCCGCTGAACCTAAAACCCCGGGCCGCAGCCTGATGATCGCATCGATCATCACCATGGCCGGCAACTCACCCCCGGTCAGAATATAGTCACCCAGACTCACTTCCCGGTCAACCAGACGGTTTACCCGCTCATCGACTCCCTCATAGTGAGGGCAGAAGATAACCAGCTGCTCCAACTCAGAGAGTTCCTGAGCCAGACTCTGGGTAAACGGTTCACCCACCGGGGAAGGAACTATCACTTCACCCGAGTACTGCGAGTCGCGCAAATCTTTAAGCGCCCGGCAGACCGGCTCCGGCCGCATCACCATGCCGGCACCACCACCATAAGGAGAGTCATCAACTACACGATGGCGGTCATGACAATAATCTCTAAGGTTGTGAACCTGCAAACTAAACTTTTTTTTCTCCAGAGCCCGGCGCATGATACTCTCGGCGAATGGAGAATCGAACATCCCGGGAAAGATTGTCACAACATCAACAATCATTCTCTAGTATCTGCTCCACCGTCAGTAGCTGCCATTTCTGCTCCGTTACCATCGGGATCGACAACAATTCGTCCCGCTTCCAGATCAATCTCCAAGATATAAGATGCGACAACCGGCAAGAGAAGCTCAGACCCGCTTTTAGCTTCGGGCTCAGACCTGATAACGTAAATCTCCTGGAGCGTGTTTCCCATAATCTCGGTTAAAAATCCGAGCTGCTCTCCCGTGCGGTTAAAAACCGGCAGACCGATCAGCTGAAAGTGGTAGTACTCATCTGCGGGCAGGGCCGGAAGCTGACTGCCGTAACAGACTAACTGCCAGCCGATCCGGGGCAAAACCTGATCGATGGTTGAGAAATCTGCCAAACGCAGAATGTAGGCTCCCTTCTGCACCCGGTACAAGAGTACGGTTACAGGTTCAAAAGTTCCATCCGGAGCCCGCAACCTGATACCCGGCAACCTGAAGTTCTCCGGGTCACAGATCTCTGAACGAACTTTCACTTCACCACGCAGGCCGTGCGCCTTGACAATCTCGCCTAAGACTACCAGAGAATCCTGCATCAGCTGAAAACTACACTGAGCAAAATTTCAGCCCCGTCAAACTTGCCAAAAAAAAGCGGCTATTCAACTATTTCGAGACTGGCCCGGCGGCCTTCCTTGGCCGCGGCTGCGCCCAGGATCGTCCGCATGGCCCGGGCGGTTTTACCCTGGCGACCGATTACCTTACCAAGATCTTTCTGGTTGACACTGAGTTCCAGCTGAACCGAATTTTCTTCTTCGCGTTCTGCCACCTCAACCTCGTCAGGATTATCAACCAACGACTTCGCCAGATACTCAACCAAATCTTTGTACATTGCTCTTCTCCAGCCACCAACTTAATTAAATAGAGGTGATAAGGGACTGCAAATTCTTACGCCGAAGCCTCAGAATTTGCTTTACGAGCCTTCTTGATGATATTAGCTACAGTCTCAGTCGGAATCGCACCCTGGCTGAGCCAATAATCAATTTTGTCATCTTTCAAGACAACATTTGCCGGATCGTAATTGGGATCATAAGTGCCGATGATATCAAGAAAACGACCATCACGCGGGGCCTCTGTATCAGCGGCAACAATCCGGTAGAAAGGTTTTTTCTTGGCCCCTCTCCGGGTCAATCTTAGTTTTACTGCCATGAACTATTTCTCCTTTTTAAATATTCATTCCTTTAATCAAGGTAAAAACTTAACCACTACATTCCCAACTGTCCCAGCATGCGTTTCATACCCTTGGGACCCATTTTATTAAACTTTTTCATCATCTTTTTCATCTCAAGAAACTCTTTCAACATACGATTGACATCCTGCACCGTAGTTCCGCTGCCGCGGGCGATACGCTTACGCCGGCTACCGTTAATAAGCCGGTGATCCTGACGCTCCTTGTCCGTCATCGAATTGATAATTGCTTCAATCCGAACCAACTGGCCATCATCCAAGGCCTCATCACCGAGCTTCTCTTTAAGCTTGCCCATACCCGGTATCATCTTCATGATACCACCGAGTGAGCCCATCTTTTTAATGTTCCTGAGCTGAGACCGAAAATCATCCAGTGAAAACTGGTTCTTGCGTAATTTATGAGCCAGTTCTTCCGCTTTCTTCTGATCGACTGAATCCTGAGCCTTCTCGATCAGGGTCAACATATCTCCCATGCCGAGAATCCGCGAAGCCATGCGGTCAGGATGGAAGATATCTAAAGCGCTGAGTTTTTCACCTTCACCGACAAACTTAATCGGCTTGCCAGTTACCGCCTTGATCGACAGCGCCGCGCCGCCGCGGGCGTCACCGTCAAGTTTGGTCAGAACCACCCCGCTGATATCCAGGGTCTCATCGAAAGTTTTGGCGATGCTGACCGCTTCCTGACCGGTCATGGCATCAGCTACCAGTAGAATTTCGTGCGGATTGACTGCCGCCTTAATCTTCACCAGCTCCGTCATCAACTTTTCATCAATCTGCAGACGACCGGCGGTATCAATAATCACCGTATCATAACTCTGCTGCCGGGCCATTTCCATGGCTTTACGACTGATTTCGACCGGATTCTGAGTGGTCTCAGAAGGGAACACCGACACATCAATCTGCCGGCCTAAACTCTGTAGCTGGTCGATCGCCGCCGGACGGTAGACATCAACCGGAACCAGCAACGGTTTTCGTTTCTGTTTTTTGAGTGAGAGTGCCAGTTTACCTGAAGAGGTGGTTTTACCTGAACCCTGTAATCCGACCATCATAATGACAACCGGGGGTGCTGCCGCCAGATCAAGGCCGACGGCACTACCACCCATCAGGGCGATCATCTCTTCATTAACAATCTTGATAAACTGTTGTGCCGGAGTCAGGCTTTCTAAAACCTCACTCCCCATCGAACGCTCACGCAGAGCTTTGACAAACTGTTTGACGACGATAAAGTTAACATCAGCCTCAAGCAGAGTCAGACGAACCTCACGCAGAGCCTCCTTGACATTATCTTCAGTCAAATGGGACTGCCCGCGGAGCTTCTTGAAGGTTACATCAAGCTTATCAGAAAGTGATTCAAACATCTATTCTAAGGGATTTCTCAATAATATACAACAACTTATCCCAACCATAAGCGGGTCTCAACAGGAAAAGACGCACCTCTCCCGCCACGCAAAATTACGAAAGCGATGATAATAGCTCACATACCCCAGAAAAGTCAATCAAAAAAACCAGCCACAGGTCAATCCAGGCGCCTTAACGAAGCAATTTTCAGTGACAATAGCTTACGCCCGCGATCGCGGAAGATAATATCAAGCTTTGTATTATCGCCGGAACCTTTAACTCCGGCAACCACTCCGGGACCAAAAACTGAGTGTTCAATTCGGCAGCCCGGCGGGAAAGAGATATCTGTATCAGTGCTCCCCGTCGGTTCCGGTGCGGCCGCGATGCCGGAAGTTTTTCCGGAAATAGCTCTTTTACTAGAGCTTGAAGTCCGGGCCGCTGAAAAACGGCCCGGCTGCGCCGTGCGCTTTTGCGGCCGCGACAAGAGACTCTCGCGCCCAACAACCACTCCGTTGCCAGCCCCCGGGATTTTACCGTTACTATCTTCACGTTTAAGCAGTTCCAGAGGAATATCCAGCAAAAATCGCGAGGGCCGGTTATCCATGGTCTGGCCATAGAGACGCCGCATGCGGCAGGCCGACATATGCAGCTTCTGCCGGGCCCGGGTCATACCGACATAGCAGAGACGCCGCTCCTCCTCCAAAAGTTCCGGTTTTTCATAACTGCGTTTACCCGGAAACAGTCCCTCTTCGAGACCAACCAGAAAAACCTCATTAAATTCCAGACCTTTAGCTCGGTGAATCGTCATTAGAGTAACCCGTGACTGTTCGTCGCCATCAAGATGGTCGTCATTGATCAGGGCAACATTTTCAAGAAAATCCGCCAAAGTCGGCTTTTCCTGCTCATCTTCCCAGAGTTCAAGGGCATTCAAAAGCTCGGCAATATTCTCCTGTCGGGTCTGGGCCTGAACCGGATCATTATTTTTCATGAGCCACTCGGCAAAACCGATACCGGCAATAATTTCAGCACACAGCTGACTCGGTCGGCGGCCATCCTGATCATCTCTCCGCCATTGCCGAATCATATCCACCAATCCTAAGAGAGATGCGCGTGCCCCGCCCCGGATCAGGGGTTCAGACTGCAGCCGCTCAAGGGTCTCCCAGAGAGTTAATGCGTGAGCCTCGGCATAGGCCTGCAATTGCTCGATAGAGGTCTTGCCAACCCCCCGGGTCGGAATATTCAATATCCTTAAAAGACTGACTCCATCCCGCCCATTGTTAACCACTTTCAGGTAAGCTAAAAGATCCCTGACCTCAGCCCGGTCATAGAATTTAGTGCCCCCGACAATGGTATAGGGAATCGCCCGCCGGCTTAAGCCCTCCTCAAATATCCGTGACTGCGCATTGGTACGGTAGAAAATCGCAAAGTCGCCTAGTTCCCGCACTGAGGTACTGATCCGCTTGACCACATAGCTGCACTCATCAGCTTCATTTGCCGCCAGGTAGAGAGAAACCAGGTCACCGGAATGATTGCTGGTCCAGAGATCTTTACCCTTACGCTTCCGGTTGACCGCAATCACCCGGTTGGCAGCCGCCAGGATTGTGGCCGTGGAGCGGTAGTTCTCCTCTAAACGAACAACCTTGGCTTCAGGATAGTCCAACTCAAAATCAAGGATATTTTTGATCTGCGCCCCGCGCCAGCTGTAGATCGACTGATCATCGTCACCAACCACGCAGAGGTTACGGCGGGGTTCAGCCAACAGTCCAATCAAGCGGTACTGAACCTCATTGGTATCCTGATATTCATCCACGAGAATATAATTAAAACGCTCACGGTAGGATTCCAAAATTTCCGGGTACTGATTAAAGAGGGCGACCGTCTGAAAAAGAAGGTCACCAAAATCAAGCGCATCATTATCCTTCAAACCCTGTTGATAGAGTTTGTAAACCTCAGCTACAATCCTCAATTTGGGATTAGGGGCCTGATGTACTTCGAGAGCGTACTCCTCAGGACTGATGCTGCGGTTTTTGGCATCCTCGATTACTGAACTTAAGTAATTAACCGGAAACATGGTTGGTGCCAGGTTAAGCTTCCGGATAACTTCCTTCAAAAGAGCTGTCTGCTCCCGGTCGCTGTAGATTGAAAATTTACTGGAAAAACCTAACAATTCACCGTGCTGACGAAG
>JAGGTT010000179.1 GCA_021163565.1 Candidatus Tharpella sp. | reverse complement strand
TGGCCGCAGAGTTCATTTCTGTCCCGGGTGCTTAATTATCAAGGTCTTCTCGCTCTTAGACGAGGGGATTTTGAAACCGCTGAAGCCATATTTTCAGAGCTTGCCGCGTCCGACCTGAAAGCGGATACGAAACTAGAGAGTGAAGTTCTTTATAATCTGGGTGAAAGCTTGTTTAGTCTGGAGAAGTATCCAGAAGCGATTACCATATATCAGGAACTTGCTGATAAGAACCCCCGTCTCAAACTCAGCGGCCAGGCTCTGATCAGAATTGGTGAGAGTTATTTCAACCAGGGTGATTATCTGAAATCGCAACTGGTCTATCTTCGGGCGAAACAATTCTGGCCCGGAGGTGAGATTGATGAGAAAGCAAGTTACGGTATGCTGCTTCTAGCATATAATCAGGATAAATTTTCCTACCTCGAAACCGAGGTGAAAAGTTTTATCCGGCGCTTTCCAGATTCATCCTATACCGTGCCTTTAATGCTGCTTTTAGTCGATCTCTATCAACGTCAGGGTCGTGAAGCTGATCTGATAAAACTTTTTAAGAAGCTGGAGACCGGCGATTATGCGGATGATTTGCAACTCGAGGCCTATTACCGTTACTTTACGCTCGAGTTGAGAAAAGGTCGTCGGGAGGACGCCCGGAAAGCTTGCCAGCGGCTGCTGAAGCGGTTTCCGCTGAGTAAGTATGAGTGTGATTGCCGGCTTTATCTGGCCGATTATGATTTCTCGGCGGGCCGGCCGAAAAATGCTCTAGCCGTTTTGGTGACTATGCAGGGATCCGGCTGTCCCGATCCTGATCTTAAACGGAAGGTGATTTTATTAAAGGCGCAGATCTATCAGCAACTTGGTGAGCTTGAGAAATCGCGTAAACACTATCTTGTGGTAGCGGAAGATCGGCAGAGCAGTGAAACCCAGACTTTTCAGGCTTTTATCGGGATTGGTGACATATTTGTTCAGAAAAAAGAGTATGATGAAGCTCTCTTTTTCTATGATAAAGCGATGCAGAACCCGGTTAAATCTCTGGCTGCCACGGCGTCCCTGAAACATGCTGCAACTCTAGAGAGTGCCGGCCGGATAAAGGATGCCCGTAATTCATATCTGCGGATAAGTTATCTCTATCCAGAACAGAACAAGATAGTCGGCGAAGCTCTGCTGGCGGCTCTGCGTATCGCGAAACAGGAAAAAGATGCTGCCACAGCGAAAAAGATGATCGAAAAATTAAATTCCATAGAACTTAATCAGGATCAGCGCCGGGAATTTGAAAAGATAATGGCCTTATAGAAAAACTCAGTACTGTCCGGTTAGAAATTTCCGGCTTAATTGACAAGTAATTGACCAACTGGGTGCCACCGAGAGGAAATTATTTTACTTTCGGCACGACAAATTTTTTCGCTGCCGGTTTACTCTAGTTTTACAAATGTATCAGCATTGTGATAAGATAATAAACGAATTAATCATGTGACCAATAACCGGAGGATTTTTGATGTATCAGTTTGTTATGAAGGGTGGGTATTTGATGTACCCAATTATTTTGTGTTCGATTCTTACTGTGGCAATCCTGTTCGAGCGGCTGTTCGCACTGCGTCGGAGTCGGATTATCCCGGAAAAATTTATCATTGAAGTAACTGATCTGGTTCGGCAGCAGCGAATGGAAGATGCTTTGACGCAGTGTCGGCTTAATGACTCTTCCATTTCCAGAATTTTAATGGCCGGGATCTCGCGTCACAAAAAATCACGGCAGCAGGTTAAAGAGGCGATTGAGGATATCGGACGTCTTGAAGCCGCGAATCTGGAACGTTTTTTAACCATTCTCGGAACCATTGCCGGTATCGCTCCGCTGCTCGGTCTGTTAGGAACGGTAACCGGTATGATTAAGGCTTTCAGCGTTATCTCCCATGCCGGTATCGGTAACCCGCAGATGCTCGCCGGCGGCATTTCAGAGGCCTTGATTACAACCGCTGCCGGTCTGACTGTAGCAATTCCGGCTTTTGTTTTTTATAAACTTCTCCGTTCCCGGGTTGATAAACGGATTCTGCGCATGGAGCGGGTTTCGATAGAGCTTTTAGATCTGATTAATCAGGAAGAGGGGTGAGTGTAGATTATGCGTTTTCAGACCCGCAAACAAGATGATGTTCAGCTTGATATGACCCCGCTGGTCGATATTGTCTTCCTGCTTCTGATCTTCTTTATGCTTTCTACCAGCCTCTCGGTGAACCCCGGGATTAAAATCGATCTGCCGAAATCATCGGCTGAACAGGTAAAAAAGAAGAAGACGACCTTAAGGGTAGCGATTGAGGCCACCGGCAGCATCTTTCTTGAAGGGAAAAAACTCAGTCTTGATCAGCTACGGGAAAAATTTGCCGAAGTCGGCAAAGCGAATGGTGATGATGCTCTGGTAGTGATCGAGGCTGACCGGAAAGTTTATCATGGTCTTGTGGTTAAAGTTATGGATGCGGCAAAGACTTCCGGGCTTAATAAGCTTGCGATTGCAACCCGGCCGGAAGACAAGTAACAGATGTAAAAAAGAGGTGACTTTTGTTTGATACGCCCCATTATAAGTCAGTTCGCCTGATTCCTTTTCTACTGCTTTCCTGTATGCTGCATTCAGCAGTCCTGCTGGTGTTGCCGGATCTGACGCGTCTGTTTAATATCCATATCAGACGTCTGGTGCCGTTGGCGCAAATTGAACTTGAGGTGGCTCTGATCAAACCTGAGCCGGTGCCTGAGCCCAAACCGGAACCAAAGTCCGGAGTGACCCAGAATCAACCTCCTCGCCTGCTTGACAAACACATAGCTTCTCTGATTGATGTCCGTTTGCAGGCGCTTCCCGCTCTCGGCGATGCCGCAGCGGCACCTCCCGCTCCGGTTGAGCTGCCGTCGGTGGCCGCTCTGACAGAGTTCACAACCACCGTTTTACCTATCCCGGAAACCGATCCGGCAGCTCGGCCGCAGAAATTGTTGGGGAAACTCGGCCGGCAGTCACAGGGCCGGTTGAGCGGCCGGCGTCTGGGCGGGGTTCAGGATGAACCGGAAGCAGATGATAAGCTGACCCGGTTGCTTGTAGCGGATGTGAAGCAGGCATTGAGCAATTATAAAGAGGTCGAAAAGAAGGTTGTCGATCGTGACTACAGCCTGAGTGGCCCGGTTGCTGTGGACCGGCAGGTTCTCTTTCGACCGCAGCTGCCGAAAGTCACTCTGGTACGGGATGTCACCGTTAGTTTCCGTTTCTGGGTTCGGCCGGATGGTAATGTCAGCCGGATTGAGACGCGCCGTATCGGTGATCTTAAATTGGTCAACGTGGCCGAAAGATATCTGAAACAGTGGCGTTTTTCCAGGCTCTCTTCCGAGGCCGAACAGCAGGAGCAGTGGGGGACGGTCAGTATAACCTTCCGGGTGCCGCGATGAAACGCCTGATCTCGGGAATGTTGCTGCTCCTGATCTTCTATTTTATTTGGCTTACCTGGTTTGGGGGTCGGGGAAATCGAGCTTTGAGCGCGGTCGAGCGGGAGATCGAGCGTTTACAGAATCACAATCAGGAACTTAAGGTTGAAAATCAGCGTTTCAGCCGTAAAATTCGTCTTTTACAGAGTGATGTTCATTACCAGGAACTAGTCGTGCGTCGTGAACTCTATATGATTCGCGAAAACGAGATTATTTTTCTTTTTGATGAGCATCGGTAGTCAATGTTTACTTGACAATTTTTGTCCGACTGACTACTATCTCGAGACTTCAGGTTTCTGGTTGCCCTCTGCTTAAGCGTTGAGGGTATTTTTGTGTTTAGAAGTGATTTTCGACCAAAAAGGTTCATGAAAAAAAGAGTTACAAAATATGTCGAAAGCGCTGTGGAAACGGTGGCTGCCGCCCGGGGTTTCTCTGTAATTGATCTGCCTGAGATTGGGGTTGAACTGCCCCGGGAAAAAGCTTTTGGTGATTTTTCAACCAATATTGCCATGCAGCTGGCCCGACACTGGCGGGACAACCCGCGCCAGATCGGCCAGGATATTCTGGCTGAGTTGGAAAAGGAGAGCGAACTCTCTGCGGTGACAATTGCCGGTCCCGGTTTTATCAATATGACTTTGCAGCTCTCTTCATGGCATCAGCGCCTGAAAGAGATCCACAGTTTGCAGGAAGATTTTGGCAAATTAGATTATGGTGCCGGCAAGCGAGTTCTGGTTGAATTCGTCAGCGCTAATCCCACCGGCCCTCTACATATTGGCCACGGCCGCGGAGCGGCTGTCGGTGACGTCTTAGCCCGGATTCTGAAACGTACCGGTTTTGTCGTTGACCGGGAGTATTACGTCAACGATGCCGGTAATCAGATGCAGGTGCTGGGTCGTTCTTTACGCTGGCGTTATCTGGAACTTCTGGAAAAGCGTCAGGGTGAAATTCCGGAAGGTTACTACCGGGGTGAATATCTGCTCGATCTGGCTCGAAAACTGATGGCGGAGCAGGGGCGGGAGCTGGTTTCTCCGGAGGTTGCCGAGGAGGACGATACAGCCCTTGATTTTTTTACCCGCTTTGCTGCGGATTCCATTCTCGGTGGAATCCGAAATGACCTTGAGCTGTTCGGAATTGGTTTTGAACACTGGACCAGTGAGAAAGAGTTTTTTACCTCAGGCAAGGTTGATGCCGTTCTGGCGGAGCTACAGACAAAAAATGTTCTTTACGAAGAAGAGGGTGCAACCTGGTTTGCCTCATCCCGCTTCGGTGACGAGAAGGATCGGGTAGTTGTTCGGGCCAATGGGGTTAAGACCTATTTTGCTTCTGATATCGCCTACCACCGGGATAAATTTGCCCGGGGTTATGACTTTCTGGTTGACATCTGGGGTGCGGATCATCACGGTTATGTTCCGAGACTCAGCGCTGCAATTGAGGCTTTAGGCGGCAAACCTGATAGCTTCGCAGCAATTTTAGTGCAATTGGTCAGTCTCTCCCGGGGAGGAACTCCGGTGGCGATGTCAACCCGCTCGGGTGAGTTTATCACTCTGGAAGAGGTCGTCAGAGAGGTCGGCAGAGATGCGGCCCGTTACTTTTTCCTGACCCGGGATTCGAACAGTCATTTAGAGTTCGATCTGGAGCTGGCTAAATCTAAGAATAATGATAACCCGGTCTACTATGCCCAATATGCGCATGCCAGGATATGTAGTATCTTGCGTAAAATTGAGGCCGAGGGTTTGTGTGATAAAGCGGTTGATACATTCTCCGGTGCTTCACTGACTTTGCCGGAAGAACTTGATCTGATTAAAAAGCTTGACAGTCTGCCGAATCTTTTAGAGCGGGCGGCCCGGACTCTGGAACCCCATCGTCTGACCTATTATCTCGATGACCTGGCAACCCAGTTGCACTCCTACTACAATCGTAACCGGGTGATCAGTGAGGAACGGGAGGTTTCAGGTGACCGTCTGCTTCTGTTTGCAACAGTTCGTCAGGTTCTGGCAATCTGTTTAACGCTGCTGGGGGTCTCAGCTCCGGAGAAAATGTAGCTGGAAGAGCGTGAAGGTTTGGCCTGTTGCGATTCGTTTTAAGGGATTTTTTCATTATGACGGTGATTTGCAGAGCGTTCCCGATTGAATATTCCTGGATTCGAATGTCTGATAACGATTTGTGGTGATTATGTTTGAACAGTTAAAAGCAGCTTTAGTGACATTCCTGGTTATTTTCGTTTTCTTTGTCGGGGGTATTCTGGTTGGTCTGAAACTGCCGGAGACTGAGGTTTACAAGCAGTGGGCCGGAATCCAGCAGGAGGTTCCCGAGAAGCTCCAGCCGACTAAAGTGGCGGTAATCCAGATTCCCGGCTCTCAGCCTTCTCCGGTGGTATATCCGGAAGCCTGTCCCGGCGGGGTCTGTAAACTTCCGGAACCGGGTGCGACTTCGCATCTGGCCGCTGTTGCTGTGCCCCAGGAAAGTCTCGATTTAACCTTCTATAAGGAGCTGGCGGATAAGCCGACCGAGAGCGGCGGGTCAGCTTTAATAGTTAAACAGACTCCGATAGTCAAAAAACGGAAAACTCGTTCAATGACAGCGGTCAAGGAGAAAAAACCGGTGTCCGGTTCAGACTTGTGGGAGCTTAGAATCTGCTCTCTGCCGCAGGAGATTAAGGCTCGCCTGGAACGGAGCAAGTTGATCAAGGACTTTCCCGGGGTCAAGATAGAGCCGGTCGAGGTTGCCGGGAAAGGAACCTGGTACCGGATTAAAATCTGTGATATCAAGGATCGGGATACGGCTGAACGTTACCAACGGGAACTGAGTCGTAAGTATCACTACAAACCTTTGTTGCGGCAGCAGTGATAGTGATAGTGATAGTGGTTGTAGTTGTTGGCTATCTTTTATTTAATCAGGCGCTTGGCGTCTGTTTTTGTATTTAATGTTTTGATGTTGGTTTAAATGGCCTTTCCTCAGAAAAATATCCGAAATTTCTCCATCATTGCCCATATCGACCATGGCAAATCAACCCTGGCTGATCGTCTTTTAGAAATCACCGGGGCAGTTACTTCGCGGCAGATGAAGGAACAGCTCTTAGATAATATGGAGCTTGAGCGTGAGCGGGGGATTACGATTAAAGCCCAGTCGGTTTGCCTTAACTATACGGCTGATGATGGCGAACTCTATCAGCTGAATATGATTGATACCCCCGGCCATGTCGATTTCTCTTATGAAGTGTCACGCTCTTTAGCTGCGACTGAAGGGGCGATTCTGGTGGTTGATGCGGCTCAGGGAGTCGAGGCACAGACCCTGGCTAATGTCTATCACGCCTTAGATGCCGATCTTGAGATTGTCCCGGTTTTAAACAAAATTGACCTGCCGGTGGCGGAACCGGAGCGGATTAAGCGCCAGATTGAGGATGTCATCGGCCTTGATGCCGAAGACGCTCTACTTATCAGCGCGAAAACCGGGGTCGGTATAGATGAGTTTCTGCGAGCCGTGGTTGAACGGGTTCCGGCGCCGCAAGGTGATCTGGATGCACCTCTGAAGGCGATGATTTTCGACTCCTGGTTCGATCCCTATCAGGGGGTAATTGCTCTGGTCCGGATTTTCGACGGAAAAATTAAAGCAGGCATGAAGATCAAAATGATGTCAACCAATTCCGAATTTGATGTCTTGAGGGTGGGGAAGATGACTCCTCCCATGGTTGACAGTAAGAGTCTTGAAGCGGGCGAAGTTGGTTTTGTCATTGCCGGCATCAAGGCGGTGGCTGATTGCAAGGTTGGCGATACTATCACCGGCGCCAGGGAGGCGACGTTGAACCCGTTTCCCGGTTTTCAGGAAGTTCAACCGATGGTCTTCAGTGGTCTCTATCCTACCGATTCAATCCAGTATGAACCGTTAAGAGACGCGCTTGACAAACTCAGACTTAACGATGCTTCCTTTACATTCCAGCCGGAAACTTCGGTGGCTTTGGGTTTCGGTTTTCGTTGCGGTTTTTTAGGCCTGCTCCATATGGAGATTATTCAGGAGCGTCTCGAACGGGAGTATCAGCTGGACCTGATCACAACTTCACCGACGGTTGTTTATGAGATTGAGTTGAAGGATGGTTCAGTGGTAACCATTGATAACCCGAGCAGTATGCC
>JAGGTT010000049.1 GCA_021163565.1 Candidatus Tharpella sp. | reverse complement strand
TTATTGTGCGGATGTATTTTCAGGAACCGGAGCGCGAAATCAGTATTATCGCTCCTGCCGGTACCTTGATAGCTGCACTTTCCCTGGCCGCATTTGGAGTTTTGCAGATGGGAATGTTCCCTTCATATATCTGGGAGCTGGCCCGTGAGTCAGCCAAGATGATCATGTAGCTGTAATCCAGGATAGATTATGAACGCTGAAAAGGGTATGGAATTTTCCATACCCTTTTTTTATGTGGCCCCCAGAATTTAACATTCAAGGGTAAATTACTGCTCTCCGGCAACCCAAGAGAGAGATTATC
The DNA here is from genome assembly GCA_021163565.1 of Candidatus Tharpella sp. Classification (GTDB taxonomy): domain Bacteria; phylum Desulfobacterota; class Anaeroferrophillalia; order Anaeroferrophillales; family Tharpellaceae; genus Tharpella. Next base: position 3,267 of record JAGGTT010000049.1, on the reverse strand, counting down.
CGAGATAGGCTTTATGGATGTCGGGGTTTTTCAGGAGTTCGGTGGCGTTGCCGGAGAGAATAATCTCACCGGTCTCGAGCAGGTAACCACGATGGGCAAAATCTAAGGCGAGTTTAGCGTTCTGTTCTATTAAAAGGATGGTCATGCCTTCCTGGTTGAGTTTCTTTAATGCGCGAAACATATCATACATCAGGAGCGGTGCAAGGCCCATTGAGGGTTCATCGAGCATGAGAAAGGTACAGCCTGACATCAACGCCCGGCCGACCGAAAGCATCTGTTGTTCACCGCCACTCAAGGATTCGCTGCGTTGGTTACGGCGTTCCGCCAAGCGCGGGAAGAGCTCGAAAACGTGATCGTAGTCTTTTTTACAGTCATCAGTTTTCGGGCGAGAGAAGGTTGCCAGCGTCAGATTTTCAGTGACTGTCAGGTTGCCGAATATGTGCCGGCCTTCCGGCGCCAGCGCACAATGAAGATTGCGTACAACATCATGGGCTGGGGTTTTAAGAATCGACTCACCTCTGATGAGAATATCGCCCGCCGAAACCTTGGGGGCCTCCGGTGGCGGCAGGCGGGTAATGCTGTGCAGGGTAGTGGTTTTTCCCGCTCCATTTGCGCCAATCAATGTGACAATTTCACCTTCAGCAACTGAAAAGCTGATTCCGTGTAACGCCGTAATATTGCCGTATTTGACTTCTAGATCACGAACTTCAAGGAGAGGAGTTTGAGTGGGGGTATTCATAGAAATTAGTCGTCCGTTAGAGTTGCTCATCGCCCAGATAAGCCTTAATGACTTCCTGGTTTTGTTGGATCTCTTCGGGAGTACCGGAGGCAATCAGGCTGCCGAAATCGATTACCGATATTTGTGAGCAGAGACTCATTACCACCTTCATCTGATGCTCAATCATCCAGATACTTAAATCAAATTGATCAAAGACCCACCGGATAAGTGTAATTAATTCGTTGACATCAGTGGCTTGCAGGCCAGCTGCGGGTTCGTCTAAAAGAAGTAGCTTGGGGCCGGATGAGAGAGCGCGGACAATTTCGACCTTGCGCTGCATACCGTAAGGTAAATTGGTTGGTTTCTCTTCGGCAAATTGATCAATTTTGAAAATTTCCAAAAGTTCAAATGCCCGAATTCGAATATCTTTTTCCCGCTTCAGATAACGCGGGGTACGGAAGAAGAGACCGCCTAAGCCGTAACCTAAATGGTAGTGCTGGGCGACCAGGATATTGTCGAGTACCGACATCTCCTTCCAGAGGCGTATATTCTGGAAGGTTCGGGTAATCCCTAAAGCTGAGATTTGGTGTGGTTTTAAGCCTGCCAGATTACGGCCCTGAAATCTGATTTCTCCCTGAGTTGCTTGATAAAAGCCGCTGATAATATTGAAAACCGTTGTTTTCCCGGCCCCATTCGGCCCGATCAAGCCAACCAGCTCGCGCTCTTCCAGACACAGCTTAAGCTCGGAGACAGCACAAAGGCCGCTGAAAAGTTGGGTTAAGTTATCTACTTCAAGTAATGGCATGCGTGGTAGTTACTTAAATTTATAAAATTTCTTCAGGCGTGGAAAGACATCACTTAATTCGCGATGGCCCATAATTCCTTCGGGCCGGAACTGCATGATAATGATTAAAAGCAGTGGGATGGCGACCCATTTGATAATCTGCAGCGGTCGTAAAAGTTCAAGCATCAGGGTGAAAATTACGGCCGAGAGAATTGAACCGGTAATTGAGCCCATACCGCCAAGATATACCATAACCAGAGCTTCAGTAGATTTTAAGAGATCAAACGATTTCGGGTTAATATAACCAATTGTATGGGCGTAGAGGCCGCCGGCAATCCCGGCGAGACCGGATGAAATCATGAATGTAACTAGTTTGATTCGGTTAGTGTTGACGCCCATGATTTCCGCAGCTATCTCATCTTGGCGGATAGCTTCGACCCCTTTACCGTAGGTTGAAGTCATATAACGGCGGATAATCAGAACTGTCAGAACCGTAAAGAGAAAGACCCAGAATATCATCCAGGGAATTTCGGCACACTTCTCCATCGCAAAAATTACCCGTTTCATACCCATGAATCCGCGAGCACCACCGATTTTGTCGATATTTATAATTGCGGTAATGATAATATAGTTGGCGGCAATTGTGATGATCGCGAGATAGTCATCACGGGTACGGAACGAGGGGATTGCAATTAATAATCCAGTCAGAGCCGAGGCAATGCCGCCGCAGATTAGGACAAACGGGAAGCCGTAGGCGGCGAGTTCGGGCGGTAGTATCGGTGCTCCGAAGACCCTACTTTTAGTGAAGAGGGCAACCGAAAGAACCGATGAAACATAAGCGCCAACAGCAATAAAACCGGCGTGGCCGCAGGAAAACTCACCCATGTTGCCGTTGACCAGATTAAGACTGGTAGAAGTGATGATATTGATTCCCATAAAGAGGATGATCGTCTGAATATAGAGATCAATTATCTCAAAGTAGGACAATCCCATCAGGATCGACAAGAGGATAAAAAGCAGAATCGGGACACTAAGTCGTTTCATTAAATTTTAGTTGTATGCGGAACCCCGAAGAGCCCGGTCGGTTTGATGGTCAAAATCAGTAAAAGTATCGAAAAGGCAATAAGATCCCGGTATGATGATGGGAAAACTGCAACCACGGAGATTTCAATGATACCGAGGATAAAACCACCGGCAAAGGCACCGCGAATATCACCTATGCCGCCGACAACCGCTGCGATAAAGGCCTTCCAGCCGATCGACATACCCATGTAAGGGTCAAGAATCGGGTATGAGAGGGCGAAAAGAATCCCCGCCAGTCCGGCCATGGCCGAGCCCAGGACAAACGTGAAAACGATTACTGTGTCAACTGGAATGCCCATCAGCGGGATCGCAAATTTATCGTATGAGATGGCCCGCATCGCCATGCCGACTTTGGTTTTTGTGATTATAAAATGGAGTATGATGAAACTTAAAATTGAGGTTAAAATAACTCCGATTTTAAGGTTGGTAACGTAAACTGCACCGAATTTGTAGACCACCTTGTCGATCATTTCGGGGAATTTTTTACGGCTGGCGCCGAGCAGCAGTAAGTTTCCGTTTTCGAGAATAAGGCCGGTCATTAAAGCGGTGATAACAACATAAAGGCGATGTGCCCCCTTACGCCGCAAGGGGCGGTAAGCAATGCGTTCAATCGTAACCCCGACCAGTGAGGTTAGAACCATAGTCAGTGGAATGGTTATGGCGAGAACCGCCCAACCGGGGA
>JAGGTT010000120.1 GCA_021163565.1 Candidatus Tharpella sp. | reverse complement strand
GCGTTAGCCCGATAACTCGATTTGATACGGAAAAATTCGCCACCAAGATTGCGGGACAGGTAACAGATTTTGAGGCAACTGATTTCATTGATGCCAAAGACACCAAAAAAATGGATACTTTTATCCATTTTGCAATTGCGGCCGCTGACATGGCCATGACGATGGCAAAGCTTGAAGTCACCCCAAGCTTAAGCCCCAGACTCGGGGTCTCCGTCGGAGCTGGACTTGGTGGTCTTCCCTGTCTTGAGCATTACCACAAAATTCTGATCGAGAAAGGTCCTAAACGAGTATCTCCTTTTTTTATCCCGATGATGATTGCCAATCTCGCTCCCGGCAATATTGCGATTCGGCATCAAGCTAAAGGACCCAACATCTCAACGGTAACTGCATGCGCCACCGGAACCCATTCGGTCGGTGAAGGCATGAAAATCATCCAACGCGATGACAGTGATGTTATGATTTGTGGAGGTACAGAATCGGCCATAACTCCTCTGGGCGTGGCCGGCTTTAACGCGATGAAAGCCCTCTCCACCAGAAATGACGAACCCACCAAAGCCAGCCGTCCATTTGACCGGGATCGGGACGGCTTTGTTCCCGCTGAGGGTGCGGGTGTGCTCATCCTGGAGGAGCTTGAATTTGCTCTGAAACGGGGTGCGCCAATAATAGCTGAGCTGACAGGTTACGGCTGCACATGTGATGCCTATCATATCGCTTCACCGGCACCCGGAGGTGTCGGGGCGGCGGCCTCGATGGAGATGGCTCTGCGCGATGCGGGATTCAGACCGGAAGAGATTGATTACATTAATGCCCACGGCACCTCAACTTATTTCAATGACCTTTATGAAACCCAGGCAATCAAAAAAGTTTTCGGGGAATATGCTAAGAGGTTGCTCATCAGCTCAAGCAAATCGATGACCGGCCATATGCTCGGCGGTACCGGTGCGGTTGAAGCAATTTACTCAATTCTTGCCATTCGCGACGGCAAAGTGCCACCAACCATCAATCTTGACAATCCCGACCCTGAGTGTGACCTCAACTATGTCCCCAATAAAGCTGTGGAAGCACCAGTCAAAAAAGTGATCAGCAACTCATTCGGTTTTGGGGGTACTAATGCGACGTTGGCTTTTTCCGCATATTGACTTGAAAGATAACTCCTTGGAGTAATTTCCTCCGAAATCATGAAAAACGTGCCCCGACAACAAACAAACTCAATTTTTTGTTTAATTATCAAATTTTACGAATAATACACAAAACAAGAGATCTCCATAATGCCTGACAACAACCTAAAAACTCTGTTTATCGCCAGCGATCATGGTGGTTTCGCTCTCAAAGAATTTATCAAAGCAAATCTGGCGGAGAGTACTCTGCTTAAAGATCTAGGCACCTACTCCGAGGAGTCGGTTGACTATCCCGATTTTGCTCATCTACTGGCCGGTCAGGTAGCGGCCCACCCAGGAACTTCAGGTATTCTGATCTGCGGTACCGGTATCGGCATGTCGATTACCGCCAATCGCCACCGGAATATCCGGGCGGCCCTGGTGCACGATCAATTCACGGCCCGAATGGCGAAAGAGCACAACAACGCCAATATTATCGTTTTGGGCGGGCGGGTTCTGGAACCGGTAGCCGCACTAAAACTGGTACAGACCTGGCTCGAATGCAAGTATGAAAATGGCCGTCACCAGCGCCGGCTGGACTTAATTGAAAACCGCAATCTCAATTCTACCAGGGATATCACCGCCCCTCTGAATCAAGTTGATCCCGAAATCAGCCGGATTATCACACAGGAGACTGAACGTGAGGAGAGCAAGCTGATTATGATCGCTTCCGAAAACTGTGTCAGCCAGGCGGTGTTTGAAGCTCAAGGCAGTGTTTTAACCAATAAATATGCTGAAGGTTACCCGGGCAAACGCTACTACGGTGGCTGCCAGTTTGTCGATCAGGCTGAACAACTGGCTATCGACCGAGCCTGCGCCCTCTTCGGGGCCGAACATGCCAACGTCCAGCCACTCTCCGGTTCGAGCGCTAACATGGCCGTCTACTTCAGCGTTTTACAGCCGGGAGATAAAATCCTGGGAATGAATCTGGCCCATGGCGGACACCTGACCCATGGTGCACCGGTAAGTTTTTCAGGAAAATTTTACCAATCTAGTTACTACGGGGTAAATCGTCAAAGTGAAAAACTTGATTATGATGAGATTGAAGAGATTGCTCTGCGGGAGAGACCGAAACTGATTGTCGTCGGAGCCAGTTCCTATTCCAGGACTCTTGATTTTCCCCGTTTCCGCGCCATTGCTGATAAAATCGGGGCCATGATGATGGTAGACATTGCCCACATCGCCGGCCTGGTGGTTGCCGGAGCCCACCCCTCACCGGTTCCTTATGCGGATTTTGTCACGACCACAACCCATAAAACTCTGCGCGGCCCCCGGGGTGGAATGATTTTGTGCCGGCAACAATATGCTGCTAAAATCGACAAGGCAATCTTTCCCGGCCTGCAGGGCGGCCCGCTGATGCACACAATCGCCGGGAAAGCTGTCGCTTTCAAGGAGGCCACGAGCCCGGAATTTATCGCAACCCAGAAACAGACGGTGGTCAATGCCGCATTTCTGGCTGACAAGCTCCAGAAAAAGGGTCTCCGCATCGTCTCTGGAGGTACGGACAATCACCTGTTTCTGATCGATTTGACCGATCTCCCGGTTAACGGTAAGGGAGCGGAAGCGGCTCTGGACCGAGCTGGGATTACAATCAATAAAAACGGCATTCCCTTCGACCCGAGAACCCCGACCGATCCCAGCGGCATTCGTATCGGCACTCCGATCGCCTCAACCCGGGGAATGCGTGAAGCTGAAATGGAAATTGTTGCCGACTCTATTTTTGCAGTCCTGAACCACCCGGAAAAAAGTTCGGTAATTGAAGAGACCCGGGCAACTATCCGTAACCTCTGCAGCCGCTTCCCAGTCTATAGTTATCTGCTTTAGAAATATTAAGCTCCGCCGGAGCTTGAATACTTAAATAATTTTCACCAAGGATTTAATGATGAGCATACCGGCTCCGAAACGACCTGACTGGCAAACTTATTTTATGGAAATTGCAAAACTTGTCGCCACCCGCTCGACCTGTATCAGGCGCAAAGTCGGAGCCCTCATCGTTAAAGACAACCGCATCCTCACCACTGGCTACAACGGCACCCCGACCGGCATCCGGCACTGCCTCGACCGGGGTTGCCTGCGAGATGAGTTAGGGATCCCCTCAGGCCAGCGCCATGAACTCTGCCGCGGCATACATGCTGAACAAAATGCTATCGTCCAAGCCTCTTATCACGGAGTTTCAATTGAGTCTGGGGAGATCTACTGTACCAATCAACCCTGTATCATCTGTGCCAAGATGATTATCAACGCGGGCTTGAAAAAGATTATCATCGGCGATGCCTACCCGGATGACCTGGCAGCTGAAATGCTGGATGAAGCCGGGCTTAAGGTAGTCATTCTGGGCAGTAAAGAAAACTCTTAAAATGAGATGTCCTTTCTGTAATTTCACTGAAGATAAAGTCATAGATTCACGCACCGCCAAAGATTCAAGCATTATTCGCAGACGCCGTGAATGCCTCTCCTGCAATAAGCGTTTCAGCACAATTGAACGAGTTGAAATCAATCTGCCGATGGTCATAAAACGTGACTCAAGCCGGGCCAGTTATGACCGTCATAAGGTTGAGAAAGGGATCTTAAAAGCCTGTGAAAAAAGAGCCGTCAGCCAGGAGCAGATCGAAGAACTTCTGAATGAACTGGAGCAGGTACTACTGGAAACCGGGGAGAAGGAAGTTCCAGTAGCACTCATCGGTGAGCATATAATGGCGGCCTTGAAAAATCTGGACGAAGTAGCTTATATCCGTTTTGCCTCGGTTTACCGGCAGTTCAAGGATATTGGTGAATTCATGCAGGAGTTACAAGGCCTGCTCAAACAAAATACCAGTAAAGAAACATCCTGATCATGCCTGATTTTACAGATTTGGATCAAGCTTTCATGCATCAAGCTCTGACTTTAGCCCTTAAAGCTACAGGACTGACCTCACCTAATCCGCTGGTCGGCTGTGTCATCGTGGCCAAGGGAGAGATTGTCGGTTCCGGCTTTCATCCGCGGGCCGGAGAGCCTCATGCTGAGATTTTTGCCCTGCGAGAAGCCGGAGACAAGGCTCTAGGTGCCGATCTTTACGTCACTTTAGAACCCTGTAATCATCAAGGTAGAACTCCGCCCTGTACCACTGCCATCATAAAAGCCGGTATTCGCCGGGTGTTTATCGGCACGTCAGATCCCAACCCTGAGGTTGCGGGCCGGGGCGCTGCATTCCTACAAGCGTCAGAGATTACAGTTAAAATCGGACTTTTAGAGGAAAAATGCCGTAAGATTAATGAGTTCTGGAATAAATTTATTACCACAAAACGCCCTTTTGTGACGCTCAAATCAGCCGCCAGCATGGATGGCCGGATCGCGACCCACAGCGGTCACTCACAATGGATCACCAATGAAAAATCACGCCACTATGTCCATCAGCTCAGGGCCGCGCATGATGCCATCTTAATTGGCATCGGCACCTTGCTCAAAGACAACCCCCGCCTGACAGCCCGGTTACCGGGCGAGATACCGCGCAATCCCTATCGGATCATCGTTGACTCGATGCTCCGTACACCTTTGAATTTTAAGATTTTCGGTTCCGACGGCAGCGAGCGGGTACTCCTGGCAACCAAATCACATGCCCCGGAAAAACTTGCCCCCTACCGTAAACTAGTCAAGGATATCCTGATCCTGCCCAGCAATAATCTAGGCCAGCTTGACCTCGAAGAACTTATGAAAATTCTTGCGCAAAGAGGCATCACCTCGGTCTTGATTGAAGGCGGTTCAGAAATCAACGGCTCAGCTCTTGACAACCATATTATAGACAAAATATGCTTCTTCTACGCCCCGATTCTGGTCGGTGGTCGCGGCAGTCGCGGCATGATCAGCGGTGAAGGTGCCAACACCATCGATCAAGCAGTCACGATTACAGATCTTAGCATTCGCAATTTCGATGATGATATCTGTGTTGAAGGCTACCTCTCCAACAGGGAAAACGGCAACACCTCTAACCTGCAATCATGATTGACTCCACATGCCACTGTTATTAAGCAATTAAAGTTTTTTTCTAACCGTAGGCCGAGGCGTTTTAATGCCTGATCAACTGAAAACCGCTGCATCTCATCTACTCAAGCTCCCATCTCTGCTCTATGCAGCTACCATGATCGTGCGAAGCCTGGCTTATGATCTGCTACCGGGTTTGAGCCGTGGCGTTAATATGCCAACAATCTGTGTCGGCAATCTCACCACCGGCGGTACCGGCAAGACCCCGATGGTGGCTTTTCTGGCCCGCTATTTTCAAGCACAAGGACTGCGGGTAGCGGTGCTTTCGCGCGGTTACGGACGGAGAGATAAAAAGAAACAGGAAATCATCACTCCTGATTTAGGGCAAAACGAACTCACCCCCGATAAAATCGGCGATGAGGCTTTAATGCTCCGACAACAGCTTAAGGATATTACTCTGGTTCTGGATGCTGATCGGCTACGCGGAGCGGAAACTATCTGCCGAAAAAATCTGGCTGATATAATTATCCTCGATGACGGATTTCAGCATCGGCGCCTGCGCCGAGAGTTTAATATCGTCATGATTGACAGCCAACAGGTTTTCGGCAACCGCTGCTTGCTGCCCGCTGGTTTTCTACGTGAACCGTTATCCGGGCTGTATCGGGCGGACGCGGTTATCTTTAACAAATTCGATCAGCGGCACCCGGAATTTTACGCACAAGCAGCTGAAGTAACCAACTATGTTACCCCGCGCAAACTGTTCCGGGCCGCTTATCAGAACCGAGGATTCACTGCAATTAACGGTGACCGGAGCCTGACGCTGGCGGAGATGCAGAGACTCAATCCTTTCGCTACAGTATCGGGACTAGCAAATAATGACTATTTCGTTAAACAGCTAACCGCGGCCGGGCTTGACATCAAAAAATCACTCTCATTTAAGGATCACCACGTCTATACCAACAAAGATATTGCCGAGATCAAAACCATCTGCCAGGATCTCAGCCTGATTACCACCGCTAAAGACGCAGACAAACTTAAAGCTGTCATCGGAGATGATCAAGAGCTGCGCAATAATATCTGGATTGCCGAGATTGAACTTAAACTCGAAGATGAAAACCGTTTTTTCGCACTTTTTGCAAAATTATTACCCTAAAATACGAGCTTATGCACAAACCTACAACCCAGGACACCACTCCAAATGGAGCTGTATTCCTTGACCGTGACGGGACTATTATCCGTGAAGTTGGTTATTTGAGCCGGCTTGACGAAATCGAACTTCTGCCCGGTGCAGCAGAGGCAATATTGAAACTCAACTGCCAACGGATACCGGTTATCCTGATAACCAATCAGTCCGGCGTTGCCCGGGGGAAAATAACCGAGGAGTTTGTCAAACAGTCTCATCTGCTGCTGAACCGATTACTGGCCCGGGAGAATGCTCACATCGATGATTTTTTCTACTGCCCTCATCATCCTGAAGTCGGTAATGCGCAATATAGAAAAATCTGCACCTGCCGCAAACCAGCTCCGGGCCTTCTGCTTCAAGCCGCCGGGAAACACTCTCTTGATCTTGAAAGATCTTTTGTTATCGGTGACAAATTAATTGATGTGAAGATGGCGCAAGAAGTCAACGCCAGAGGCATTCTGGTCAAAACCGGATACGGAAACGACGAATTAAAACTAACGGAAACTTCCGGGGTCAGCCCGGATCAGGTCTGCAGCGATATAAGTGAGGCGGTGGACTGGATCTTAAAAATCAGAGAGGATAATTTTTAGTTGCTGAAACTTTTAACAGATTTAAGTGACCGCGCAAGTCTGGGTGCTTTCAAAACGGCGAGCACATTATTCAACCTGCTTCCGGTCGCCGATGCTCACAAACTGGGTCACCAACTGGTTCGTTTATGGCTGACCTGTGACCGGAAACACCGACAAATCATTGAAAAAAATCTGGAGATAGCTCTGCAACTTAAGCCAGCGAGTCCGGAATCTTTACGGCTCCAGAATGAAATCGCACAACAGTTGGGATACAATCTCTGTGAGCTCCTCCTGTTACAAAATCCAGCCTATCGCCGTCTCCTGCAACATAATTTAGAAGTCACCGGACTGGAACACCTGCATCTCATCCAAGCGGAAGAATCCGGTGCCATCTTAGTCTCCGCCCACTACGGCAATTGGGAACTATCAGGCTTTTTCTCAAAAATTATTATGAAGCCGATTGCCGGTGTGGCGAAACCGATTAAAAACAAGCCACGACTCTATGCTGCCATCAAAAAAACCCGTGAAGAGATGGGCTTTACTCTACTGGATAAAAAAGGCAGCGCCGGAGCTTTGGTCAGGAGACTTAGAAAAGGTGGTATTATCGCTATGCTGATCGATCAACGGGTGCGGAAACGCTATCGTATCTGGGCACCATTCTTCGGTCATCAGGTAGCAACCATCCCTTCACCGGCGGTCTTGGGCCGATTGAGCGGCTGTCCGGTAATTCCGATCTTCAGCACCAGAATCCGGCCCTTGCACCACCGGTTTACGATCAAAGAACCAATATTCATCCCGAAAACCGGCGACAGCCGTGAAATCGTAGCTGAATATACTGAACTTCTGAATCATCTCATCGAAGAACAGATCCGCAGTGACCCGGCTCAGTGGTTCTGGCCGCATGATCGCTGGCGAAAAATCAAGCCCCCTGACTCAACCTCTTAGCTCCGATTAAGCAGCCAACCCAGACGATAAACAAGCCGCCGCCAGAAGAGACCACGATTAAGCTTCTGAAAAAGTTGAGTGTAAACGTTACTATCAGGAGCGTAGGCCAGAAGAAAGGCACTCTGGTCGGATTCAGTCAGGCAGCCGCCACGACTGCTGTATTTTTCCAGTGAACGCAGGAAACGCTTGAGATTTGCCAATCGATAACCAAAGGAGAGAGGTGCAGCCAACTCTTTGGCTTTGTCAAAATCGATAAACCAGGGTTCACCATCAGCAGTGACCAGAATATTTTTAACATGCATATCGGTATAAAAGATGCCGTGGGCATGCAGCTTTTTCAGGTAACTGCCCAACTTAAAAAAAATCTGTAAACGGGTCTTACTTTCAGCTGATTCTAGAAATTCAGGTAGAGTAAGACTGTTCTGCAGCCTCAATGTGACGAAGTAACCACTGACAAAGACCGACCATTTATCTCTCTTGAGGACGATCACAGCTACTGCCTCCGGCACCGGTATGCCAAGTGCTGCAACCCGTTTGTGGATTCTAAGTTCAGTCAGAAATCGCACCTGAGAAAAAAACCGCGCCTGAGAAAAAAACCGCCCCAAACCGCCATGGCGATATTGCCGCACGACCACCGGTTGCGGTGAACGGCTACCGGAAAAGCAGAAGATGCCACCCCGCCCCGCTGAGGCTGCGCGCTGATCGAGCCCCTCTCCAGCACATAAATCCCGGACTATCTCCGGCCATGGGAATTGACTTCTTATCGCTTTTGTATTGCCATCAGGAAAAAAGATGGAGCAGGTATGTCCATCCAGAGTAAAGGTTGTAACTGATAAGTTATCTGCCGGCAAAGATTCACGCGACATCGTCAACCCAAGGGTCTTTGAGCTTAGATGAAACTAGCGGTTTAATCGTTTTGACATTCTCGACCCCGGTCACATTACCTATGAAATCAATAATCAGACTCAAATCAAGCTTAGCAATCTCAGCAACACTCAAACCCTGACAGTCAAGCTGGCCACCGGCCACCTGATTATGACCACCGGCCGTTCCGCCGTTTTTCTCGAGCAGCTGCGTTACCACTTTTCCAGCTCGGGCCCGATGACCAGCGGCCCGGATCGAGATAATCAGATTGCCTTTGTAAAAGGCAGTCACTATCGCCCAACTCATCCTCTCGTGCAGCAACAGAAAATCAGCAACTTCAGCCACGACGTCGGGATTCTTAATTGGCCCGAGCCGTGACCCGATCACCTGGCGATAGAAAAAAGCATTATCTACCGCCGTCCGAATATGGATGAAATGTTCCCGGGGCCGCCGGCTGAACTCGATCTGTGAGAGCCAGCGCATATTAACCAAGGGCACCAGTTCATTATAGATGAGGCGGTCCTGCTGACTCGCCTCACGGCCCAGATGCTGGGTCTCAGAGCTTATGCCGTAAACCATCACGGTCGCCAGTGCCGATGAAATCGGCACCTTGAGACACTGCATATATTCAGTAACAATGGTCGTACAGGAACCGTATCCGGTACGGATATCAACAAAAGGGGTCTCGCGCAGGAGGGGACGAGTAGACTTCTTCCGCGGGTGATGGTCAATCACAATGGCCGGAACTTTATCTTCCGGTAAAATATTATTGCCGGCATGAGGCTGAGTATCAACCAGAGCGTAAGCGACATTGTCCCGCCCCCGAATCCGTCCGAACGGCACAGCCTTGTAAGGCAGAAACTGCATCATTTTCCGATTTTCAGAACGTCCGACAATTCCGCCGTAAGCAATCTGAACCCGGCACTCAGGATCGAGTGTACCGATCACTGCCGCCAGACCGCAAGCCGAAGCAAAGGCATCCGGATCAGGATTGTTATGGGTCAAAATCACCAGGCGAGGATTGCCGTCCAAAGCCGCCAGTAAACGCTGACCAAGGTCGGCAATCATATCATCATTACAATTTTCCATCATCCACACACTCTTTCTTTATAAAACTGATTCATAGCCAATCATAAACTGAGCACCTCCTGCAAACTCACACTCAATAACACACTCCGGCCTAATCTATCAAGAGGCAAACCGGCTTACTGGCAGGGACCAGTCTCAGTAGACACTTTTTCAGACCTTAAAGCAAACCGGGTTCCTGACATAATTCATATACTACAATAAGCTTGATATTATTCGAGCAAATTGTTATAACAGCGTTTAATGAGTTAGTTTTAAGGATCATTAGAGTACCACAAATCATTAATTCAAGAGACTTTTCAAACCTTGCAAAACGACGATATTATCGAGCGACTCGGCAACCTTGAAGATATCCCGCCGTTACCAGCACTGGCCAGCCAGGTTATCAACACCTGTTTTGATGATCTGGCCGACTTCCACCAGATGGCTGATCTCATTAAACAGGATCCGATACTTTCGGCTCGGATTCTGACGCTGATCAACTCCCCGACATTTGCCCTGACCACTGAAGTCAAAGATCTCAGCCACGCCATCTCTCTTTTAGGGAAGAATCAGGTGCGCAATCTGGCCTTGAGTGTCACTATTTTTGACACCTTCAGCCCCGCCGGCAAAAAGCGGGAGCAGGAGATGGCCGCTTTCTGGCAACATTGTGTCGCCTGCGCCTACACGAGTGAAGCTCTTGCTCGAAAACTGAACTATCCAAAACCGGAAGAGGCTTTCGTCGCCGGCCTGCTACATGATATCGGTAAGCTGATAGCTTATCACCGCCTTGAAAGTGAATTCAAACAGTTTATCGCCCGACTGAAAGAGTTTAGTGCTGACGATCAGCCACAGTGGCCGCAACTGGAGTTGGAGAAAGAGATTCTGGGAGCCCCACATCATCTCATCGGCAAATGGGTGACTGAAGCCTGGAATTTCCCCGCCCCAATAATCGAAGCAGTCTGGCTCCACCATCAACCTCCGGTGGAATCCCGGCAGGAGATTCCGTCCCTGCCGCTGCTGGTACGTCTGGCTGATGCCATATGCAATCTCTATAATCTGGGCTCCAGCTACTTTATCAACCACGAGCTCGACTATTCGACTTCAACCCCTTACGCCCACACAGTTGAATCATTAAAAACTTTTTTTCGGCTTGATCATGAAACCCTGGTCGACATCTATCACACGGTCGATAACCGTTTACATGAATTCGGTAACTGTCTGCACCCGGTCGATAATGAACTCTATTTCGCAGCGATTCATCGAGCCAACAAGGAACTGGGACGGCTCAATCTCGAAAGGGAGAAGACACTCGCTGAACTGGAATTAAAAAACTGCTTGTTGGAAGGACTGTCCGCAATTAACCAAAGAATTGCAACTCGACCCAAAAGAAGTGATCTGATTGATGAGATCATCACTCAGACTCTGCGCCTGAGCCGAAGTCAGATGGATTTTACCTTCTGCGGTTTGGGCCCGACCGAAACCAGTTCAACCACCTGGCTGGGCCGGTTCGGCGAAAGAAAATTTTCCGCCAAAGAGCTCCGTAAAGAACTGCCGATATCCGGGGAAGCTGATAAGATTTCAAAGCAGACCAGGATCATGGCTATATTGAAACGCCTGATCACGAAAAAACCGACGGCATTGCTGCGCAACAGCCGGATTACTCCGCTCAGGGAATATCCCTCTATTCTAATCGTTCCCATCTGCAACCAGCAGCTGACCATAAACCCGGTAATTCATGGTCAGCTTTTCATTGATTGTCAGCAACTCGAACGATGCGGGGTCAGCAAGACCATACTGCTGGAAGCACTCTCGCGCTTTACCTCCGGCATCAGCGAGCTGATTGAACGCTACCAAATGAGTGAAAAACTCTCAGGGCAGGCGGAATCGATCACCGAACTTAACCGACTGAGTGAAGCGATGTATCACGACCTGCTTCTCTCACATCGACTCGCTACCGTCGGACGCCTGGCTGCCGGGGCCGCCCATGAAATCAATAATCCCCTGACCGTGATCTCTGGACAATTACAGATCTTAAGGGCAAAAGCCGAAAGAAACGGCCAAACAGATGAAACCAACCTCAAACGTTACAACAGCATGCTGGGTAAGGTCGACAAGATCTCCCGCATCACCAGAGACCTGCTGGCCTACGGCCGGCCGCAAATGGCTCAGACAAAATCGATCTCTCTGCAAAGCATCATCGAGCAGTCAATTGATGCCGTGAACCATCGCCAGGGATTTGCAAACATCGGATTTGCCATTAACATTCCTGACAATCTACCAAACCTGATGGTCGACCCGCAACAGCTTGACCAGATTTTCATCAACCTCCTGATCAACGCCCAGCTGGCAATGCCGGAAGGCGGATCTATCACTATCAGTGCCACCGCCAAACCGGAACAGAGACGGATAAAAATTGATTTCAGTGATACCGGCTGCGGCATTGCCCCTGAACATCTGCCAACGATTTTCGACCCTTTCTTTACGACCAGAGGTCCGAACAAAGGTACCGGGTTAGGACTCTCAATTGCCCATACTCTGATTGATGCCAATAAGGGCACCATTGAAGTCCACAGCATCCTCAACCGGGGCTCAACTTTTTCGATTTTTCTGCCCATGGCTTAAGGGTCACACCTCAAGCCATGACTAATCCACACCCAACCCCTGCGGCTGTTCTGAAACAGTACTGGGGTCATAGTAACTTCCTCCCGTTACAGCAGGAAGCCATCGATCTGGTTCTCAAAGGCCGGGATTCTCTATTGGTATTACCTACCGGCGGCGGCAAATCAGTTTGCTTTCAAATTCCTGCCATAATCCGCAACCGCCTGGCACTTGTGGTCTCACCTTTAATCTCCCTAATGAAAGACCAGGTCGACAGTCTCAACCTGAACGGTGTAACCGCTGCCAGTATCAACAGTTCAATGACCGCTGATAAAAAGCTTCAGGTTACCCTGCAACTACAGGAAAATCGACTGAATCTGCTCTATATCTCACCGGAAAAACTGGCTCAGGAAAATAGTTTAAGGTTCTTAAAGACCTTGGATATAAGTTTTATAGCTATTGATGAGGCCCACTGCATCAGTCAATGGGGTCATGATTTCCGTCCTGACTACCGCCAATTGAAAAATCTACACAACCACTTTCCCGACAGCTCAATTCACGCTTACACCGCTACTGCTACCCCTGAAGTCCAGAAAGATATAGCTATCCAGCTGGGACTCATTAAGCCGACTTTTCTGGTTGGCTCCTTCGACCGACCCAATCTCACCTATAGAGTTGAACGCAAGAGTGCCCGCCATTTTGATCAGATCATGGAAGTCTTAAGCCGCCATCATCATGAATCAGGAATTATCTACTGTCAAAGCCGCCGGGAGGTGGAAAAAATAACTGCCCGCCTGATTGAAACGAGTCGGGCGGTCTGGCCCTACCATGCCGGCATGGCCGATTGCGAAAGGGGAAAAAGCCAGGAGGCCTTTATCAACCATGAATCGGGAATCATGGTTGCGACCATAGCTTTTGGAATGGGGGTTGATAAATCGAACATCCGTTTTGTCATCCATAGCGGAATGCCCAAGGCCCTGGAAAATTATCAACAGGAGAGCGGCCGCGCCGGACGTGATGGCCTGCCTGCTGAATGTCTGCTTTTCCACAATAATGCTGATCTCAAACGCTGGCATCAAACCTTGACTGAGAATAACACCGGTGCCAACGCAAACGCTTTCACCGGTGCGGCCCGATCACTGAAGGCAATAAGTGACTACGCCCACGGAATAAATTGCCGGCATCAGACTCTGGTCAATTATTTCGGTCAGAGCCTTAAAGAAATCCCTTGCAATCACTGCGATATCTGCCTTAACGAAATGGTTGCAGTAGAGGATCCTTTAATTTGCGGCCAGAAGATTCTCTCCAGCATTCTCCGCCAGGGCGAAAATTTCGGCATCAGCTACAGTGCCCAAGTGCTTAAAGGGTCAAAAGATCAGCGGATAATAGCCAACCGGCATGACCAGCTTTCAACTTGGGGAATCCTGAAAAAAGAGAGTCTCGACCAGATTAAAACCTGGCTTGATCAACTCATAAGTCAGGACTTTCTGACTCGTGCGGGAGAGTACCAGATTCTCCAAGTTACTCCGAACGGGCGTCAGCTTTTACAAGGTGACATAATCCCGACTTTGACCAAAATTAAAACTGATTTGAGTGCTAAAACTCAGGTCAGAGAAGCAACTTCATTGACCGACCAGGAGTTTGCCCTCTTTTCAGATCTGCGTAAATTAAGACATGACCTGGCCAGCACCCGCAAAGTCCCTTCCTATGTGATCTTCAGTGATGCAGCACTTAATGATATGGCCCGCCGGAGACCGGTAGACCACGAAACCTTCAACCTGGTCAAAGGGGTCGGTGAAATGAAACTGAAAGATTTCGGTGATATCTTCACCACTCGAATCAAACACTTCTGCCGGGAACATCAACTTAGTGAAAATTGCTCGCCGGTATTAAGATCTGCGATCAGTAGCACTTCTGCCCGCAGGGAGGAGTCCGGAAAGAGATGAAAGCATACATCTACATAAACGGAGCTATAATTCTCGAAAACGAGGCTGCCATTTCCCCGTTAAACCCAGGATTTCTTTTCGGCGAAGGACTGTTCGAGACCATACGCACAGATACCGGCATAATCTTCATGCTCCCGGAACATATTGAGCGCATGCGAGCCGGCCTTAAGATACTTAATTTGCAGATCCCGCCGGATTTCGACCAGATAGCGGCCGTCTCAACCGAACTTCTGACAAAAAACCAGCTTTTACACAAAACGGCCTCAATCAAGTTAATCTGCTGCGCCAGAAACCTGGATCACAAAATTTCCTCCCCCAAAGCATCGACATCGCTGATAATCAGAGTCGCAGAACTTAACCTCGATGAAATCGGTGCGCGGCAGCGGGGAATGCGGGCCCAGATTCTACCCTGGCGAAAAAATCGCAGCAATCCTCTGTTAGCCATTAAAAGCCTGAACTACCTGGAAAACCGCTACGGACTGAAGGAAGCTGTAAGAGCAGGATTTGACGAAGGAATTTTTCTTAATCAGGATGGAGAACTCTGTGAAGGTACATTTTCCAATCTCTTTCTAATCCGGCAGAGAACACTTCTTACTCCACCTCTTAACGCCGGGATTCTCGCCGGAACTACTCGGGACTTTATTCTGCGCAAAGCCCGACAGACTGGTATCGAGTGTCAGGAGATGCCGCTGCTCGTAGATGATCTAAAAAATTGTGACGGCGCGTTTCTCACCAGTTCACTAATGCGCCTGGCTCCGCTGACCGAGGTTGATCAGATAAATTTTGACCTCGAACAAAGTACCCGTCTCCGAAAAGAACTGCTCAATTTTTTCAACTAGAATACCCCATAAAAAAAAGGCAACGGTTTAAGCCGCTGCCTTTTTGAACCATCAAACAACTATTCTCTCTAAGTGACGATTATGTTACTTCCGCCAGAAAGGAATCGGGGCCTTGTCAAATGAAGAACTTTGGTTCTTCTTAACATCCGCGCCCTTCTCTGCCTGAACGCCTTTGTTTCCAACCGCCGCTTTACGCCAGAACGGTACCGGGGCTTTACTGAAAGAGTCAACATTTTCAGCCTTTGCAGTTGCCGCCGGAACCCGTTTCTGCTGCGATTTTTGCAGCTGTCCAGTGTGAGGATGCTGCATTGTCCGCCAGAAAGGAATCGGAGCCTTGTCAAATGATGAGCCTTTTGGCGGAGCCTTTACTGCGACGGCTTTTTTTACTTTAATTTCACGAGCCGGGCTCGATAAAGCGGCTAGCTTTGCCTGCAAAACACCTATTTGTGCCTGCAGAGTTTTAACCTGCGCTTCAAGATACTGGATTTTCGTCTGGCTCTGTTCAACCTGAACGGCAGCCGCTTTCTTTATCGGTACCGCCGAGATATAATAGAACCAGAATGCTGCCAGACAAAACAGAACAACAAACAGCGGCAGCGTGCTGAAACTGCTGGAGTCGGATTTTTGAGAAGTGGTCTCTGCGGTTTCAGT
>JAGGTT010000110.1 GCA_021163565.1 Candidatus Tharpella sp. | reverse complement strand
TTATGATGATCACATCTTAAGATTTTTTGAGGCCTATGAATTTTTACAGAGGGTTGTAACCACTGAAGTCGATTCCGGGACGAAAGCCACCGGTTTTGCCCTGCTGACTTTGATCGAAACCATGCTTTCCGCTGCTGGTGATGGTAAATCGAGCCGGCGTTTGAACCAGACCGGCAATGAATATTTTCTTAAATTCAGAGCCCTGCTTGAGATTGTGGCAAACCACGGCGGTGTTCCCGGCGGGTTTCGTCATCTAAGTCATAACTTCTGTTTTAAGCGGCTCCTGCCTTTAGCCTCGTTGGCCACAATAACCGGTGGTCAGCGCCGGGAGCCGGGAGCGCTGGTAGATTTCGGCCGAATCAATTTTTCTTGATCTTGGTTTTTGCGACGTTATCTTATTCTATAAAGGATAGAAAATGGAAAAAATTATTCTGGAAATAGATTTAGGCGAAAAATTCAGTGATGCCCGGCGTTTTAAACGCGACCATGCGGAGATGACTCTTGGGGATTTTCTTAAGGTCTTTCCCGCCCGGTTTGCGGCCGGGGCTCTGCCCGGCACGGAAATTATGGAACTTAATCTGGCTGAGATTGTTTTTCAGCCGATTGCCATCAGTGAGGCCGCCTGTGAGTCTGAAATGGGCACAACCTGCGGCCTGCGCCGTAATCTTGACCAGCTCTGGCAGGATGATGTGGCGGCACCTGATCCAGAGGTCTCGGCCCCGGTCGATTCCCTGGATAATTTTCCTGAAGCCATCACCGACAATGAAGCGGTGCGTCTTGCCTATCGCCAGGAGATGGACAGCATTGCCGACTATCTTAAACACGGCCTTTCGGTTCTGGTTATCTGCGACAAGGTTCTGACCGAGTTTCTCTATGAGTTTGTCTGTCATCAGGCCGGCCAACGGCCGGTTCTGGATGCGGCCCTGCCGGAGGAGATGCGCCCGGGTCTGGCGGGAGAACTCGACCGGGCCTTGGATGGTGGTTATTCTAATCTGCCGGTTTTGCTGCGTAACCTGAAAGCGGATGAAGTGCTGGTTTTACGTTCTTTGGATCTGCTCAATGAGGCGTCGACAACGGAAACCCTCTATGAGCGGACTGTGACCCGGGAAAAACCGCAGCTTTTAGCTTTTCTTGATCCCTCGCTTGAGGTCAGAAAAGTTCTTTCCGACCGTTTCGCGGTCCATATCCAGATTACCGGCCTGCCCCGGTTTCTGACTTCAGCTGCCGATAACGATCGTCAGTTTACCGTCAGTCGTCTCCTGACCCGGCAGGAACGCCGGAGATTTGCCGGGTTCGATCCGGAAAATCTCTATAAGAACGTTTCCGGCCTCAATGCGATTCAGTTTCGCAACGCAATGCGTTATGTCGGGGCCAAGGTTGCGGAAAATACCCCGGCTTCTGAAATCTACCGGGAGATCCGCGAGTTTAAGATCACTTCAGGCAGTGAGGTAGAAGTTCCCGATACCACTTTTGCCGATATCGGCGGTTACGAGGCGGTCAAAAAACAGCTCAGGCATGTTATTTCACTGATCTCCGGTGATATAAAAGGGGTTAGTGATGAACAGCGGATTAAACTTCTGCCGCGCGGATTTATCTTTCACGGCCCGCCGGGAACCGGCAAAACCTTGTTCGCCAAAGCGGTGGCCAACGAACTTAACGCAACGATTCAGATGATTTCCGGCCCGGAGATTATGGATAAGTATGTCGGCCAGAGTGAGAATAATCTGCGTCAGGTTTTTGCCACGGCCCGGCGTAACGCGCCGGCGGTGATCTTTTTTGATGAGTTTGATAGTATTGCGAGCCAGCGTTCGGTCTATGCCGACGGCGGGGCCCGGGCCAATAACGCGGTTGTGGCCCAGCTCCTGACCGAGATGGACGGTTTTCGCCGGGATCAGGCGGTACTTGTTATCGGGACCAGCAACCGTATTGATATTATCGACGAAGCTCTGCTGCGGCCATCACGCTTAAGGCCGGTTGAGATCGGCCTGCCCGATGTCGCCGCCCGGCGTCAGGTGGCGAGGATCCATGCCGCAAGTTTCGGGATTGATGACTACCTGAAAAAGTTTTTTGCGATTGTCGAGAAAAAACCGCAGGGCAAGTTATGGCAGGAACATGATCTGGAAGAATTTTTTACCGCTCTGGATGGCTCCGACAATGACCCGCAGAAGTCACTGGGTCGTGAAAGAAGTGAGTCAGAGATTATTGCCGAGCTTAATAATTTTTCCGCATTTATCAACGACTGCCGGCTTGAGCGTGATCCGGCAGACCTGGCTCTGCTGGATGAGTTGAGCGGGCGGGTTCAGGAGATGATTGTGCGTTTGGCCGGTGGCACTGATTACGATTCAGAACATGTTACCTCGGATCCCGGATTCAACGAGTTTGATGAGCTTATGACATTGCTGGTCAGGGAGCGGAGCACCGGTCTTGATGCGGACGGTTTTCTGGAGACGATTATCGATCTGGTGGCCCTGCATGCCGAGGATTTCAACAATGATGAAATCCGGGCGGTCTTTCAGGAGGCCAGCCTCGATCACCATCTTGAGGGTTCACTTTTGAGCCCACGTTATTTCGGGCGCAAAGTCGGTGAGATCCAGCGCCGGCGGCAGGAGAGAACTCACGTTCACATGTAAATTCAGTATGCGGTTTGTAACCGGAAATAGTTGCAGTTTAGTAGGAGTTAAAATATGCGTCAGGAATTAAAAAATGTGGTTTCCGATCTTGATGATGTTGTCAATCTGCTACAGAACAGTTTTGTTGCCAAGGATGAGATTGTTGAAATGCTGGCAATCAGTGTGATTGCCCAGGAACATCTGCTGTTGGCCGGCCCTCCGGGAACCGGTAAGTCTGAACTTATCAAACGCTTTGCCCAGCTCTGTACGGCTCCGGAGACGAGTGCGGAAGATATTAATAAACCCTATTTTGAGTATCTTCTGACCCGTTTTACCGAGCCCAATGAGCTTTTCGGCCCGGTTGACATCAAATC
>JAGGTT010000187.1 GCA_021163565.1 Candidatus Tharpella sp. | reverse complement strand
GCTTTTGCCAATACCGCCTGAACCAGTTTATGGTTTAAGGCGTGGCCGGTTTTATTGGCTTCCAAAACTCCGATCAGAGGCATACCCATCAGGCTGATATCACCGAAACAGTCAAGCACCTTGTGTCGGGCGAACTCATCAACAAAACGCAAGCCATCATCATTCATAACCGAGAATTCATCAAGAACGATAGCGTTATCCAGGGAGCCGCCCAAAGCGAGATTATGGGCTTTCATCCACTCAACTTCATGGAGAAAACCGAAAGTCCGCGCCCGACTAATCTGGCGGTCGTAGGAGACATCGGAAAATGAAAAACTGTAGCTCTGAGATCCAATCACCGGATGGTCAAAGTCAATATGGCTTATAATCGACAGAGAGGCATCTGAAGATGGGGGCTGGGGGCCGAGTCGGGCCCACTTATCGCCATCAGTAACCGTAACCGTTCCAACCATTCTTATGTAAGATTTAGCTTCAACCTGACGTTTGACTCCGGCAGTTTTAATCAAGTAGACAAAAGGGTTGGCACTGCCGTCCATAATCGGCACTTCCGGCCCATGCACTTCGACCAGAACATTATCGACTCCGAGTCCGGAAAAAGCGGAAAGAAGATGCTCGACCGTTCCGATAACATGGCCGTCACACCCCAAAGTTGTCGCTAATGAGGTGTCAACCACATATTTGGAAAGCGCCGGAATAGTCGTGACAATCTCTCCATTATCAAATCGCTGCAGTTTAATTCCATGCCCGGGCGCCGCCGGTTTCAGAACCAGCTTGACCTTAGCTCCGGAATGCAGCCCGATACCGACACAAGAGATCTCTTTTTTCAGGGTTCTCTGAAAAAACATAATTTTTTATAAACCTTATTAAGTTATGGATAATCATCAGCCATAATAACTTGCAATATCTCAATCCGCAGTAGCCCTCAAAGAGCTGCACAAAAAAATTGTAGCAAGTCACCAGCCACAGGAAATTTCAAATTAATCAATCCAGCATCTAATGTAAAGCTAATATGGTGCATTTTTAATGCCAATCATATTAGCTCAGCTTTAATACCGCCACCCAAAACAAGTTAGCAACCTGCAAACCGGATTAATATATATCAATATATACGGTTATTATGATAACTAAAAACAAGAGGAAGCAAATGGTTTACAACAGTTTCATCGAATAAGACGTCTCAACCAAAAAATATTATGAAAAAATATTATTCCAACAATTAAATTGTAAAAAATCGTCGCCACTAGATTAAACAGACAAACTAGTGAGACAGCAATGACCCACTTGATGCGTCACAAAGGTCTCACTGCAACAGAGTCTCAACGGCTGTAAACAAGTCATGAACTAACCGATACGCTCCTTAATCAGCTCGTTAACCATCTGCGGATTAGCCTGTCCTTTGCTCCTTTTCATTACCTGACCGACAAAGAAGCCGAACATCTTACTCTTGCCGTCCTGATACTCTTTAACCTTGTCGGCATTGGCCGCCAAGATCTCATCAATCATGCCGGTCAGTTCTCCGGCATCAGACATCTGGGCCAGACCTTTAGTTGTTACAATCAGCTCCGGGTCATTGTCCGCAGCACTATACATCTGTGCAAAAACCTGTTTCCCGATCTTACCGCTGATGGTGCCTTTATCGATCAGTTTCAACAATTCAGCCAGACCCTGCGGTGTTATCGAACACTGAGTGATAGCGATCTTGTCATCATTTAAGAACTTCAGCAATTCAACCATAATCCAGTTGGCAATCGCCTTCGGCCGGGGAAAAATCTTGACTACCGCTTCAAAATAGTCGGCCAGATTACGATCTGACGTCAGAACCTCGGCATCAGTCAGAAGAATGCCGTAATCGACAACAAAACGCTGCCGTTTGGCCAGCGGCAGCTCCGGCTGATTCCGCCGTACTTCATCAACCCAGAAATCGTCTATTACCACCGGCAACAGATCAGGGTCGGGAAAATAGCGATAGTCATGAGCCTCCTCCTTGCCCCGCATCGACATCGAGATACCACGATCAACATTCCAGAGGCGGGTCTCCTGAACTACAACACCACCATTATCGAGAATATCACTCTGGCGCTCAACTTCATAATCAATCGCCCGTTGGACATTGCGAAAGGAGTTCATGTTTTTTAACTCAGCCCGGATCCCGAGCTCGGGTGCGCCCCAGCGCCGCAGAGAGATATTCGCATCACAGCGAAAACTGCCCTCCTCCATATTACCGTCGCAGACTTCAAGATAGACCATAATATCACGCATATTTTTAAGATAGGCCACAGCTTCCGCGGAACTCCGCATATCCGGATCACTGACAATCTCGATCAGAGGTACACAAGCACGATTATAATCAACAAAGCTGACTCCGTGCTCGTATTCGGGATGAACCAGTTTGCCGGCATCCTCTTCCATATGAATCCGGGTTATGCCAATGCGCTTTTTCTCATCCTCAACCTCGATATCAAGATAGCCGCCGACACAAATCGGCAATTCAAACTGCGATATCTGATAACCTTTGGGAAGATCAGGATAGAAATAGTTTTTCCGGGCAAATACGTTTTCCCGGACAATCGAACAGTCGGTCGCCAGACCGGCCCGGATGGCAAAATCCACGACCTTGCGATTCAGCACCGGCAGAGCCCCGGGCATCCCGGTACAAACCGGGCAGGTATTCTGGTTCGGCAGATTGCCGAAATTGGTTGAACAACCACAAAAAATCTTGGTTTCGGTCAAAAGCTGGCAGTGAACCTCTAAACCGATAACAATTTCATAATCCATAATAATTAAACCGCCTTTTTCTTTATTTCAGGCCGGCGCCGGGACCAGCCGCCTAACTGTTCATACTGCCAGGCAACATTCAGCAGGGTCTCCTCCGCAAAAGGTCTGGCAATTATCTGCAAACCTACAGGCAATCCTGACTTTGTAAAGCCACAAGGCACTGAAATTGCGGGCAGGCCCGCCAGATTAACCGGAATCGTCAGAATATCCGAGAGGTACATTGCCAGGGGATCATCAACCTTCTCACCGAAGGCAAATGCCGGGGTCGGACAGACCGGAGCCACGATAACATCACAATCAGCAAACACCTTTTCAAAATCCCGGGTGATCAGAGTTCTCACCTGCTGGGCCTTACGATAATAGGCATCATAGTAACCCGATGACAGAGCATAGGTACCCAGCATAATCCGCCGTTTAACCTCATCCCCGAACCCCTGCGCCCGGGTTTGCCGGTACATATCCAGTAATCCGTCCGTATTTTCTGCACGGAAACCATACTTGACGCCGTCGTAACGAGCCAGATTGGAACTGGCTTCAGCCGTCGCCAGCAGATAATAGCATGCCACCGCATAATCAGTATGCGGCAATGAAATAGCCTCATTTACAAGCGCTCCGGCAGCGGCCAGTTGGCCGCAGGCGCTCCGTACCAATACCTCAACTTCGGAATCAAGACCGGCCCCAAAATACTCTTGCGGCAGACCGATTTTCAGACCCCTGATATCATTTTTCAATCTTTTATAGTAATCCGCCACAGGCAGATCGACCGAGGTTGAATCACACGCATCATGGCCGGCAATAACTCCTAGCAACAGGGCGGCATCAGCAACAGTCAAAGTCACCGGACCAATCTGATCCAAAGAGGATGCAAAAGCTATCAAACCATATCGTGAAACCCTTCCATAAGTCGGTTTCATACCGACAACCCCACAGAAAGATGCCGGTTGCCGGATTGAACCGCCGGTATCTGAGCCTAAAGTCGCAATCGCGGTGGCCGCCGCAACCGCTGCCGTGGAACCGCCGCTGGAACCACCGGGTACTCGATCCAGAGCCCAGGGATTACAGGTTTTCTGAAAAGCTGAATTCTCGGTTGAAGAACCCATCGCAAACTCGTCCATGTTGAGTTTGCCCGTAATCACCGCCCCGGCTGACCGCAGACGACTGACTACGGTAGCATCATACTCGGGCCGGTAACCGGCCAATATTTTCGAGGCACAGGTCGTCTGCAGACCGGCGGTTGAGATAAGATCCTTCAGGCCGACGGGAATTCCCGTCAACGGGGTCACATTATCACGCTTACGCCGTCTCACATCGGCAGATTCAGCCTGGATTAAAGCGCCTTCAGCATCAACTGTGAGGTAAGAACCGATTGTATCATCAACTGCAGAGATCCGTTCGAGTACCGAACGAGTTAACTCCACCGCAGAGATTTCACCCTTATCCAGTAATTCTCCGAGATTTTCCAGAGAGTAATTGTAAAGTTCCATAATCACAATAATTCCCAACCCGGCAGAACCGGGATTAAAATTCTGTAGATTCTATAAAATTCAACTGTTTCGTGTTAGTTTCAGGTTATTTTAAGAGAATATTTAGATCAGGCTGGTACTGAAATACCGTTCAATCCGATCCGGAAGAATCGTAGCCACCCGTTTGTCCGAACCGAAACGTTCTGTCATTCTCATTGCGGCCCAGACATTGGCTCCGGAAGATGTGCCGACCAGGGTGCCTTCCAGACGAGCCAGATTTCTAGCCGTAGCGATTGCGGCCTCATCACTTACAGTAACAACCTCATCGATCAGAGAAACATCCAGTACCGGCGGTACAAAACCGTCACCAATCCCCTGAATCTGATGCAATCCCGGCTCCTGCCCTAAAAGTGCGGCCGAGTTTTCGGGTTCTACCGCCACCACTTTGACCTCAGGATTCTGCTCCTTGAGAAAACGACCGACTCCCCCCAGAGAACCACCACTGCCGACCCCGGCGACAAAGATATCGACGTTGCCCTCAAGCTGCTTCCAGAGTTCCGAGCCGGTTGTCCGGTAGTGAATTTCGGGATTATCAGGGTTTTCAAACTGTCCCAGAACATATGCTCCCTCAATACTGGCAGCGATCTCTTTGACTCTGTTTACCGAGCCGGTCAAGCTCTCCTGAGACGGAGTCAAAATCAGTTCGGCTCCGAGTGCCTTAATAATTTTTTTACGTTCTTCACTCATATCTTCCGGCATCACAATGATCACCCGATAACCCAGATGAACCCCAACAAAGGCTACCGCGATTCCGGTATTTCCGGAAGTGGCCTCAACGATGGTCGACCCCGGTTTTAGAAAACCCCGCTTTTCCGCCTGAGAGATCATATATTTCGCGACTCGATCCTTGACACTGCCACCGGGGTTGAGATATTCCGCTTTGGCAAAAATCGGGACTTCGGAAATCTTCGCCAATCGCAACACCGGAGTATTACCAACTACATTCAGGATATCAAAATATTCCATAAATGATTACCATTATTAATGTTTAGATATAATTTGAAAAAATTATTGCCTGCCATCTTTTGCAAGGCCGGGAATATTACTATATTTCACACCTTAAATAAAGTCTTTTAATCAATCACTGTAGCCGGGGCACTTCGCACAAGTTGAATATGGAGACACAAATTGCAACCTGAGTTTAACCGGGATAAGACCCGAATCTGGAACACGACAAAACAAATGCGGGCATTGCCCATCCCCCGAAAGTCGCAAGCAAGTGACCTTAAGGGTACCTTGAGAAATCGCCTTTTTGCTCTATTGCTGCGTTAAGCTCAAATTTTAATCCTCAAAATACTCAATGTATTCCTGCGGTTAAAATCTTCGCTTGCCTTGCACTCAAACAAAAATTCTAATTTTTCAAGACACCCTTAGATAGAATATCTTCCGGTGAAAAAACAATAAACTATTCAGTGAATGATTAAGAACTGAAAGTGGAGTAATAATTTAAGGTAGGTACCAGGGCAGTAACAAGTGTGAGAGCATATCAAACGAAAGGTATCCAGCTCTGTAACAGCTGGCGAAATTCATCAGCGGGAATCGGCCGACTGAAATAATAACCCTGAATCAGTTCAACCTCAAGCTGCCGTAAAAAATAAAGCTGAGCCTCCTCTTC
>JAGGTT010000164.1 GCA_021163565.1 Candidatus Tharpella sp. | reverse complement strand
ATGCTGGAAAATCGGGGCTGGCAGGTGTCGGGTTCTGATGCGGCGGCTTATCCGCCGATGAGCGACCTTTTAACCAGTCGTGGAATCAAGGTTCAGAACGGTTATGTTGCCGGGCGCATTAATCTGGAACTTGACCTGGTTGTGGTGGGTAATGTTGCAGCCCGGAGTAATGTTGAGGCGCAGCGGGCGGCAGAACTCAGGCTTAACTGTCGCTCCCTGCCGGAAACTTTGTGGCAGGAGTTTCTTAATGGAAAAAAGCAGCGTCTGGTAGTTGCCGGAACCCATGGTAAGACGACGACCTCCTCAATGCTGGCCTGGGGGCTTGAAAGTTGCGCGGCGCAACCCTCTTTTATGATCGGCGGTGAGCTTTTAAATTTTTCGGCCAACTACCGGCTTGCTTCCGGAAATAGTTTTGTTCTTGAGGGTGATGAGTACAATAGTGCCTATTTTGACCGGCACGCCAAATTTCATCACTATCGTCCGACTCAATTGATTATAACCGGAATTGAGATGGATCATATCGATCTGTTTGCCGGGATTGAGGAAATTATTGCTGAGTTCCGCCAGCTGATAAGAAAACTTCCGGCAACAGGTCTCCTGGTCGCCGCGGCTGATTGCCCGGTATTAGGGAGATTGCTGGCGGAGGCTCCCTGCCGGGTTCTGACTTACGGTTGGGCGGCAGAGGCTGACTATCGTCTGCTTAATTATCAGGCTCAAGATTTCGGCGGCCGTTTTGAATTTCTCTCTCCGGACAGTTCAATTCGGGTACTTGAGGTTGCAGCGATCGGTCGTTACAATGCTGAGAATGCTTTAGCCGTCACAGTTTTAATGTTGAATATGGGCTTTTCGTTGGCGGCCGTCGCAACAGCTCTTAAAAGCTTTAAGGGGGTGAAGCGGCGGCAGGAGGTTTTTGCGCGCCAGGGCGAGACTATCTATATAAGCGATTTTGCCCATCATCCGACAGCGATAAGGCGAACTCTGGAGGGTTTGCGCGAACATTTTCAGACGCATCGTCTGATCGCAGTTTTTGAACCGCGCACCGCAACCAGCCGGCGTAATCTCTTTCAGAAGGAGTTGGAACAAGCTTTCGCGGCCGCTGATGAGGTTCTAGTGGCACCGGTTTACGGCGCCGGAAATCTGGCGGTGGAGGAGATGCTTGATACCGATCAGCTGGTTCGGGAGATAAGGGCGTACAGTAATTGCCCGGCACAAGCTTTTTCGGAAATTGAAGAGATTTATCAGCAGCTTGAAGTTCGGGCTGGCCGCCGGGAGGTGGTTGTTTTAATGAGTACCGGAGATTTCGGCGGCCTCTACAAACGGCTATGTGCTGTGAGTTCAGTTGGGTCACGGAGTGCTGATCGGGATATTTAAGTTGACAAGTTTCGGGGCAGCGAGTATACAGGCTCTCCCTCGTAGGAGTCACTAGGTTTAGAAAGAGTTGGAAAAGGGATAGTATGGCGTTTTTTACCAAAGAATTACTGCAGCTGAATCGTAAAATGCAGATTGTTTTACTGATTGTAACGATTACGGTTATGGTTTCGGTCTTTTTTCTATGGCGTTTTATGGAGCTTAAAAGTCTGGGTCAGAATGCCGCCTATAAAGCGCCGATGCATATCTACACCAAAGCTGAAAAGCAGATGATCCGAGGTAAACTCGGCCGCGCCCTTAAACTTTACGAGGAGGCGGAGCAGATGCTGCGTCAGATCCCCGATATTGATTTAAGTGATGATTATTATTATGGGATTGTCTGTAATGCAATCGGAACGGTGCATTTGCGGATCGGTATCTACGGTGCCGGCAATAATGAGAATCGAATCAAAAGTCGGGTGGATCTGGCTAAAGACACGGATTCAATAATTCTTGCTCAAAGTTATTTTGATACAAGTATCAATGCCTACCGGAAGTGGCTTAAGCTGCATCGTCCCGAAGCGGAGAAAATTGTCGCTTTGTATAAGAGTCGTGAAGGGGTCGCTGAAGACAAGATTATACTTGAACCTTTTGAGCGCTATGAACGTGCGCTTTCAGTGACTGTGGGAAACCGGGGGATGGCTTTGCGTTATCTTAATGATATTGCCGGGGCAACCGCCAGTTACGAGGAGGCCCTGTCGATCTGGGCGGATAATAACACCGCCGCGGCCAATCTTGAATCGATGCGCCAAGTAATTAGTGAAGAAGAGTCTGAAAATAAGCAGAAAATGCTTGACAGGTAGCCGCGCAACTGATATAAGCGCTGGCTCTTTTTGAGTGATTAGTGCCTAACCGGTTATTTTCTTAAAACAAGAAAATATTCTGATTAAGAGCACTTAAACTTGCGGGCAATGCCCGCGTTAGATTTCTAAGATTTTGTTTTTTTACGGAGATAAGTAATGCCGACGATCAACCAGTTGGTTCGTAAGGGTAGAAAACAGATTAAAAAGAAAACTACGGCTCCGGCGCTGAAAAATAGCCCGCAGAAACGTGGTGTGTGCGTCAGGGTCTATACGACAACGCCTAAAAAACCTAACTCAGCTTTGCGTAAGGTGGCCAGAGTGCGGCTGACTAACGGTTTTGAAGTTACTTCATATATCCCCGGGGTTGGCCACAACCTCCAGGAGCACTCCGTAGTTCTGATCCGGGGCGGCAGAGTAAAGGATTTACCCGGTGTTCGCTATCATGTTATCAGAGGTACGCTTGATAGTGTTGGCGTTCAGGATCGGCGTAAAGGTCGTTCCAAATATGGGGTTAAGCGTCCGAAATAATTATTGTCTTTTCGTATCCAGGGTAAGTTGATACTTCCCGGATGGTGAGATTTGTCAGTAGAAATGTGATTTTCGAGGGTTTCAATGGCCAGAAAAAGAGATATAGAAAAACGTGTGATCAATCCGGATCCGAGATATCGGGATCGTCAGGTTGCCAAGTTTGTCAACGGCTTAATGCTTGATGGTAAGAAGAGTGTAGCTCTGGGTATCTTTTATGGAGCTATGGATCTGATTAGTGAACGGGTTGATGAGGAGCCGCTGGCGGTATTTAAGAGTGCTCTCGAAAATGTAAAGCCCATGGTTGAGGTCAAGTCCCGCCGGGTTGGTGGTGCAACCTACCAGGTTCCGATTGAGGTTCTTCCGGATCGGAAAATGGCTCTGGCAATTCGCTGGCTGATCGGTTACAGCCGTTCACGCGGAGAGAAGAGTATGGAACAGAAATTGGCGGCTGAGTTTCTGGATGCTGCCAATAAGCGCGGTAACGCCATTAAGAAGCGTGAAGATACTCATAAGATGGCTGAAGCAAACAAAGCTTTCGCTCACTATCGCTGGTAGTTGTTATATCGGTTAGATGAGGTATACAGGGTGTGCGCACTAACCCCATAGAGAAGTATCGTAACATCGGGATCATGGCGCACATTGATGCCGGCAAGACCACAACCACAGAAAGAATCCTGTTTTATACAGGTATTTCACATCGTCTCGGTGAGGTTCATGACGGCACCGCAACGATGGATTGGATGGAACAGGAGCAGGAACGCGGCATAACCATTACATCGGCCGCAACCACTTGCTTCTGGCGTGACCACCGGATAAATATAATTGATACACCGGGCCATGTTGACTTCACGATTGAGGTTGAGCGCTCGCTTCGAGTTCTGGACGGTGTTATTGCAGTTTTTTGCGCAGTTGGCGGGGTTGAACCTCAATCTGAAACTGTCTGGAGACAGGCCGTTAGGTATGGGGTTCCGCGACTGGCGTTTGTTAACAAGATGGATCGCATCGGTGCCGACTTCGATCAGGTCGTAACCATGATGCAGGAGAAACTGGGGGCTCAGCCTCTGGTTCTGCAACTGCCGATCGGCGAGGAAGATAATTTTGCCGGGGTCGTTGACCTGATTGCGGAAAAGGCAATCTATTTTGATCAAAGTTCTTTGGGAGCTGAATACGAAGTGCGCGCTGTACCCGATAATATGATTAATCGGGTGACAGAGTATCGTTTGAAACTGGTTGAAGCTTTGGCCGATCTTGATGACGATTTTGCGATCATCTATCTCGATAGTGAAGAGATCAGTGAAAGCCAGATCCGAGAGGTGGTCAGGAGACTCACGTTGGCCTCATTGGCGACTCCGGTTTTGTGTGGATCTGCATTTAAAAACACTGGAGTACAGCCATTGCTTGATGGCATTGTTGACTATCTTCCTTCGCCGCTTGAGGCCCAGGAGACGGTGGCAGTTGATGTTGCAAGCGGGGTTCCGACAACAGTGTTAGTAAATGATGACACGCAGCCGACGGCTTTGGTATTTAAAATCTTGACTGACCCGCATGTCGGGCAGCTCACTTTTCTGCGTTTATACTCCGGGGTTGTTAAATCGGGGATGCGTCTCTACAATAGTAGTCGCAAGCGTTATGAGAGGGTTGGGCGGCTTTTGAAGATGCACGCTAATAAACGCGAAGAGGTCAAAGAGATTTTTGCCGGAGATATCGTCGCTGTGGTCGGATTGAAAGAGTCCACTACCGGTGATACGTTATGTCTCAAAGAGAGTGCCGTCCTGCTGGAATCACTTGAAATACCGGAACCGGTTATCGGGGTTGCAATTGAGCCTTTAAGTCAAAGTGACCAGGAGCGATTGCAAAGTTCTCTTGAACGACTGGCAGCAGAAGACCCTACCTTTCAGATTAAGAACGATGAGGAGAGCGGGCAGACCATAATTTCAGGAATGGGTGAACTTCATCTGGAAATTATTGTCGATCGCCTCGCCCGTGAGTTTAAGGTAAATGCCAACGTTGGCAAACCGCAAGTTGCCTACCGCGAAACAATCACTACTTCCATAGAATGTCAGGGAGACTTCATCCGTCAGGATGGGGGGCATCCAAGATATGCAAAGGTTGGTTTGAAGCTTGAACCGCTTTCGGCGGATCAGACTTTTCTCTTTGAAAACCAAGTTGACTCGGAAGAGTTACCTGAGGAGTTCGTAGCCTCGGTCAGACTCGGAGTTATTGAATCCCTGCTGGCGGGACCGCTGGCGGGTTATCCAATGATCGGAGTCAAAGTTTTAGTGAT
Source organism: Candidatus Tharpella sp. (assembly GCA_021163565.1). Taxonomy (GTDB): domain Bacteria; phylum Desulfobacterota; class Anaeroferrophillalia; order Anaeroferrophillales; family Tharpellaceae; genus Tharpella. Next base: position 789 of record JAGGTT010000164.1, on the reverse strand, counting down.
CAGTGCCGACTGGCACGAGGCCGATTCCGATGAGATCGCTTTCAAGCTGGCTGCGGCCAATGCCTTGAGTAATGGGGTGCGGGTGGCGGCACCAACTATGCTTGAGCCGGTGATGGAAGTTGAAGTGGTAGCTCCGTGTGATTTTATCGGAGATATAATGAGTGATATCAACGCCCGCCGGGGTCGAATTCAGGGGCTAGAGAGTCGGTCTGCAGGGATGCAGGCAATCAGTGCTTTCGTGCCCTTGGCTGAGATGTTCGGTTACGCGACTGAAATCCGCTCACGCAGTCAAGGCCGGGCGACCTACAGCATGCAGTTCAACTCTTATGGCCCGGTAACGCAAAAGATAGTAAATAAACGCATAGAATATTCAGCTCTATAAAAAATAGAGTGGAAATTATAAAGATTAACGCGGGGAACCCGCAAGTAAGTAGCCTACCGGGATCTATTTCTTGTTACAAACAATAAATAGTCCTGTAAGTTACTAAAGATGTTTGAAGACTGAATAATTCAGCATCAAGATTAAGTGACGGAGTATAGATCATGGCTAAAGAAAAATTTGAACGCACCAAGCCCCATGTAAATGTTGGCACGATTGGTCATGTTGACCACGGTAAAACTACACTGACAGCGGCTATTACCAAGGTTCTAGCGCTTAAAGGGCAGGCATCCTATGTCGCTTTCGATGAGATCGATAAAGCCCCGGAAGAGAGAGAGCGCGGCATTACCATTGCCACGGCTCATGTCGAGTACGAAACTGAAAAACGACATTACGCTCATGTAGACTGT
>JAGGTT010000061.1 GCA_021163565.1 Candidatus Tharpella sp. | reverse complement strand
AGGAGGAATGACATTGTATCCCATTTTTATCTGGAGGTTGGGAATTATCGAAATCAGGTTGGCGTTGCCACAGCGTTCACCAAAACCGTTGATCGTGCCCTGAACCTGGGTTATCCCGTGACGTACAGCCAGAAGTGAGCTGGCAACGGCAGTTTCAGAATCATTATGAACATGAATTCCCAGTTGCGATTCATCACCCATCTCCTGTCGAACAATATCGATAATCGAGGTCAGTTCATGCGGCAAAGTTCCACCGTTGGTATCACAAAGAACCAGACATCCCGCCCCGCCCCGCTGCGCGGCTTTCAGGGTTGCGAGAGCATAATCACGGTTATCTTTAAACCCGTCAAAGAAATGTTCCGCATCGTAAAATACCTCCTCCATTTCCCGGCTTAAAAAAACGAGTGAATCTTCAATGACTGTCAGGTTGTCCGGCAGACTTATGTGCAGAGCGCTGCGCACGTGAAAATCCCAGGATTTACCGAAGATGGTGGCGACTCTGACTCCGGATTCGACAATCGCTTTCAGATTCTGATCTTGCTCGGGCCGGTTTTCCAACTTTCTGGTGCTGCCGAAAGCAGTGACCTTAGCTGTTTTCAGATTAATATTTTTGATTTTATTGAAGAAACTGAAATCTTTGGGATTTGAACCCGGCCAGCCACCTTCGATATAGTGCACCCCGAAAGCATCGAGGCGTTGGGCAATCCTGACCTTATCATCAGCCAGCAGAGAAATATCTTCCGCCTGAGTCCCATCACGCAGAGTCGTATCGTAAATTTTTATCATATTTACCTGCTACTTTCGTCCTTAGTATCTTTATTAGCCAATCCAAATTCATGATGTAAAACCCGAACTGCCAGTTCCGTATATTTTTCCACAATGACACAGGAAACTTTGATCTCGGAAGTACTGATCATCATGATGTTGATATTCTCGCGCGCAAGGGCTGCAAACATGCGCCCGGCGACATTTGCATGGGTCCGCATGCCGATACCGACGATTGAAACTTTGGCGATATCCTTGTCGCCATTGATATCACGAGCCTCGATTTCCTTATTGATCTTCTCGAGTGAATTCAGAGCATGATCATAGTCAGGTTTAGGCACCGTAAAAGTGAGATCAGTTAAACCTTCAGCCGAAGTATTCTGAATAATCATATCAACCACGATTCCCTCATCAGCGATTAAAGAGAATATTGACGCAGCAATACCGGGATGATCAGGAATCCCGCGAATTGTAACCTTAGCTTCATTTTTGTTATGTGCCACACCGGAAACGACGGCCTTTTCCATGCTTTCATCCTCCTTACAGACAATTGTTCCTTCAAGGTCAGAAAAACTTGACCTGACATGAATCGGAATTCCATATTTCTGGGCAAACTCAACCGATCGATTCTGCAGAACCTTGGCCCCGAGACTGGCCAGTTCGAGCATCTCATCGTATGAGATCTTATCCAGCTTACGGGCTTTACTGCAGATATTGGGGTCAGTCGTGTAAACTCCGTCAACATCAGTATAGATTTCGCAGACATCAGCTTCTAAAACTGCAGCCACAGCGACCGCGCTGGTATCGGAACCACCGCGCCCCAGGGTCGTAATATTCCCATCCGCATCGACCCCCTGAAAACCGGCGACTACGACGATATGATCAGATGTCAGAGCTTCAGTTATACGTTCATTGTCGATCGCTTTAATCCGAGCCCGACTGTGGTCACTATCAGTTTTTATTGAAACCTGCGAACCCAGAAAAGAGATCGCCTTTTCACCCAGGCTCTCGATTGCCATAGCCAGTAAAGAGATAGAGACCTGTTCTCCGGAGGCAACCAGAACATCATGTTCTCGTCGACTATGCTCGGGATTTATCTCATTGGCCAAACCGATCAAACGGTCAGTCTCACCCGACATCGCTGAAAGGACAACCACAACCTGGTTGCCCAGGTTTTTAGTCGCAACCACTCGTTGAGCAACATTCTTTATCCGCTCAATGGAACCAACCGAAGTTCCACCATATTTCTGTACAACTAAAGCCATAATTAAAAAACTATCTCCTCTGAAAAAATATATTTCATATTTAACTAGATACTTTTCCTGCACTCTGGATAAATTCAGTCCAGCAACGCTATCTATTTGATTATTGTAACAGTGTCAACTTCAATCCTGTAAAAATAGTTATAAAAATATCTCAATACTTGCACTAACATAACTCCTTGTGCTAAAGAAAACGGCAAGGATAGAATAATAACGATAATTTTATACCATAAAAAACAGTTATAGAGGTTTAATTATGTGCCAGTCCAATGCATATCTGCGCAACAGTTCAGGCAGTGAAAAACTACTGATGGAGGATGTCTCCCTAATTACTCCGCTCGAAGACGGAGGAATTGAATTAGTCGGTCTGTTTGGTGACCGTCTGACAGTTCAGGCAACCCTGAAAGAGATGGATCTCTTAAAACACAGAATCGTTCTTGATGAAACTAATTAGAATATCAACGGAGTCGAAGTAAAACAATGGCAAATATAGAAATCAATCTGACTGAAAATCGCAAACCGATTCCGGCAACGGACGAACTCGGTTTCGGGGTTCATTTCAGCGATCACATGCTGGTTATGGACTATAATCTTGATCAGGGCTGGCATGGAGCCAGGATTGAACCCTACGGCCCGATCCAGATTGATCCGTCGATGATGGCGCTTCATTACGGCCAGGCAATTTTTGAAGGTATGAAAGCTTTCCGAGCAAGTGACGGCAACATCAATCTTTTCCGGGCCCGGGACCATTTCAACCGTTTTAACAATTCGGCCCGGCGAGTATGTATTCCCGAACCCGATGTCGAGGAGTTGCTGGCGGGACTGAAGAAACTGCTCGAGATTGATCAGCAATGGGTTCCGTCAGAACACGGTACGGCTCTCTACATCCGTCCCTTCATTTTCGCTACGGATCAGTTTTTAGGTGTACGTCCTTCGCATACCTATAAATTGATGATAATCCTCTCACCGGTTGGCGCCTACTACGCGGAAGGTTTCAATCCGGTTAAAATCATGGTTGAAGATAAATATGTTAGGGCAGTTCGCGGCGGCATCGGGGCCATCAAAACTCCGGGCAACTATGCGGCCAGCCTGCTGGCTGCGGTTAAGGCCCAGGAAAAGGGTTTTACCCAGGTCCTGTGGCTTGACGCGCATGAGTTGAAATGGCTTGAGGAAGTTGGGACTATGAATATCATGGTCAAGATCGGAGATGAGGTGATTACGCCGCCGTTGAACGGCAGTATCCTGCCCGGCATCACCCGTGATTCAACTATTAAAATTCTCCGGAACTGGAACATTCCGCTGATGGAGAAACAGATCAGTATCGATGAGGTCATGCAGGCCGGCAGTGACGGCACCTTGGAAGAGATGTTCGGTACCGGTACAGCAGCAATTATCTCCCCGGTTGGTTCAATCCACTACAAAGGGAGCAGCGTAATCATCAACAGCGGTAATGTCGGAGAACTTTCACAGAAACTTTTCGATGAGATCACCGCTATTCAATATGGCAGTAAAGACGACGCCTACAACTGGATTGACACGATTGATGTTGTATAAAGATTACTGACAATGTTGAAAACAGCGGTCGTTAACTTAGGTTGTCCGAAAAATGAGGTTGATGCTGAGAAACTGGCTTACCTTCTGCTTGAAGAGGGTTTTGAGCTTCTGGCTGAACCTGATACCGCCGAAATAATCATTGTCAACACCTGTGCTTTCATTCAGCCCGCGGTTGAAGAAGCGATTGACGTCATTCTCAGCCTGACTGAATGCAAGAAAAGCGGAAGTTGCCGGGTTCTGGTTGTCAGCGGTTGTCTGCCGCAACGATACGGTACCGTTCTTCTTGACGAAATACCAGAAATCGATCTACTTTTCGGAGCTGACGGCTTTGCCCTGATTCCGGCTGCAATAAAAAGTTTCATCCAGAAACGGCAGTCTCTCAGTTGGATCAACAAAACCTGTGATCTAGACTACAGTAAAATCCACCCGCTGTCGCAGCAGGTATCTCCGCCGCGCGCTTTCAGTTATCTCAAGATTGCGGAGGGTTGTGACAATCGCTGTTCTTACTGCATGATTCCAGCCATCAAGGGAAAACAGCAGAGCATTATTCCGGCGACTCTGGTCTCTCAAGCCCGAAAAATGGTTGCGGATGGAGTTAAAGAGATAAATATCATAGCTCAGGATATTACCGCGTATGGCCGTGACCTTATTGAAAAGCCGACCCTGTGTGATCTTCTGAGAGAATTGACTCGGATTCCAGAACTCAGTAGGTTGCGTCTGCTTTACGCATATCCGAACCGGATTAACGATGACCTGATCGAACTTCTGGCTACAGACGATAGGCTCTGCAGCTACCTTGACGTTCCAATTCAGCATATCAGTGATCCCGTACTAAAAGCGATGGGGCGGCGCGATCTGAGTAAAGATATTCGTGCAACCCTGCTGCAGCTTAAGGAGAAAGTCCCGGATATATTTCTCCGTTCCACTGTTATGGTGGGTTTTCCGGGAGAAACTGAAACTGATTTTTCCCGGTTGATAGAATTTATAAAAGAGGGATTTTTCGACTATCTGGGAGCTTTTGCTTACTGGCCTGAAGAAGGCAGCCCGGCTGCCCGACTTTCAGGCCAGCTACCTGACAATGTCAAAAACGAACGCCTCCAAGAGGTTCTTGAAGCTCAAAAACAGCTTACTGAAAAACGCCTTAAAGAAAAAGTAGGCTGCCGGGAAAGAGTCTTGATTGAGGGTTTAAGTTCTGAAAGTGAGCTGCTTTTACAGGGTCGATGTGATTTCCAGGCTCCGGAAATTGACGGTCTGACTTACATAACCGAAATTGAGGGTGATCTTGATCCGGGAACAATAGTCGAAGCTGAAATCTACGATACCCACGAATTTGATCTCTTTGCCAGGGTTTTACAGACCTGAACCACTCAAATTCAACAGGACAATTCACTCAGGTACGAAAATAGCTTTATATAAAAAATGTTACTCATTCTGAAACATATATGTCAAAATTTGCCTATACTGAAGCCATAGCCGAAAACCTGGCATCATTTGCGGAGGATGAGTTTCAGCACCAGATAAAGGTCTTACGCCGCCGGACGGGTGATCAAATTGATTTTTTTGACGGCCGGGGCGGCTGTTTCCAGGGCCGGATTACAACTATTGAAAACCGGAACAAATGGTTTCAGGCAGAAATCACAGAGTCTAGAATATTTGATCAGCCGCCACCGCTTCATCTCTTAGTGGCTCTGCCCAGAAATAGTAAACTGGACAGCATTATTCAGAAATCTGTAGAGCTTGGTGTAACGATGATTACACCGCTGGTGACCACAAGAACGACAGTTCGTCTGGAGACGGAGAAAAAACTTAAAACCCGGAAGGAGCATTGGCAACGGATCGCCGTGGCCAGTATGAAACAGAGTGGTAACCCTTACCTTCCGGAAATTAATCGACCAAAGAAGATCGAGGAGCTAAATTCCGAGCTGAAGAGAAACTTCCCTCTCAAACAGATAGTATTTCATCCGGCGGCAAAGAATCTTCAGTCTTTGGCAGAATTTAATATTACTCGAAATGATACTGTGGTCATAGCGCTCGGGCCGGAAGGTGGATTTAGTCCAGATGAAATTGCCCTTCTAGACTCAATAGGTTTTGTCGCGGCTGGTTTGGGAGAACGAATTTTAAGACTTGAAACCGCGGTGGTTGCGGCATTGACATTGGTTCAATATTTTAGAAATAGTTTTTAATTTAGTGGCGTAACACCCAAAGTATGTAAATTTTTTGGAGTTTCTAAATTTCTTTTTTCCAAAAAAGGAAATTTAGAGCTGCCGTATGGAGGTTTTACCGTGAAGTGTCCTAAATGCAACTATACAAGTTTCGATTATTTGAAAGAGTGTAAAAAATGCGGTGAAATTCTCGAGGAAAACCGTCGGGCCCTTAATCTGAAAATAGTTGAACCGACCCTTTTTACCAACCTTTACAGTGATGAACCGGAAAATGTCAACCTAACCCAAGTTGAACCTGCCTTTACTGGTTCTTCTGAACCTGAAAATGAGCAGCTTGAAAACGACTTCATACTTGACAATGAGTTTTCCGCCCCGGGGAAAAATGAACTCGACATAACTCCTAAAGTCAGTTCTGAGCAAAATAATTTAACGGAATTGGGGGGCCTCGGCAGTATGGATTCGATTGGATCAAGAAGAACCATACCTGTAGCCGGCAATCTCAATAACGGTACTGAAATTGAGTTGGATATACCGGAAAATGAGATTTTGGGTGATCTGGAAACCAATTCATCATCTGCCGGTGATAAGGTAGTAACGGAGGCTCCCGAACCCCTCGAACTTGAAGGGCTTGAGATTGACGGTCTGGATCTTTTCACAGATCTGTCCGATACTTCTGAAACAGCTCCTCTCGACCAGGATAAAGATGATATCGCTTTTGAATTCAATATGGATGATCCCGGAATTAAAGATCCAGATGGTTCTGATTCTCAAGAAGTTAATGCCGTAGAAGATGGTTCCATAGAGTTGGAACTGGATATGGATGACGATAAGAGTCTGGATGATCTTCTGGCGGATCTGGATAATAGTAAATCTTAAAAATTACATCGTCTCAACTAAAAAAAAGGGAGAGCAACCGCTCTCCCTTTTTTTTAGTTGACAAACAGCAACTCAATTAGATCACTTTGCCGCTTCTCCGCGAACCGGAGTTGAAAGAGATCTGATTCCAGAAGCAACATCATTTAGTTCCAAAGCATTTCCAGAATTAAGATTGTTGCTCTGGGCCCAGGCTTCAGCCAGAGAGTCGGCGATCCGATAACGCAGAAAACGCTCACCCTCGGTTCCGGCAAAGACTTTCGCGGCCGCTTCAATCTGCATGGCTTCAGCTTTAGCCCGGCTCCGAGCCACCAACACCTCAGTTTTGATTTTTTCCGCAATAACCCAGTTTTTAGCCGCAATTATCTGAGCTTCAGAAGCAATAATCACACTCTCTTTTCGGGCCTCTGCTTCCTGCAGAGCCGCAAGTTTTCTGCCTTTAGCCACTTCTTCAGTCTCCAGAGCCGCAATTGCCGCTGCCTGGACTTTGACCTTATTAACTTCAATGGTGTCATGAACCAGTTTGATCTCGGCCATCTTTTCTAGAAGTTCTTTAGAAAAATGGTATTTACTGCACTTTAGAACTGTCAGTTCAATCCCGCGGGAAGCCAGTTGCTGATTTACACTTTTCTTGACTGTAGTAACATATACCGAGCGTATATCAGCTTTATAAAAGACACTGGCATCATAACGACCACTCTCGTCCTGGGCTGTGGCGACAGTAATTTCATTGACCATTTTATTAACATTACTGTCACCTAATGCCACCAGATAGAGTCCGGCCTGCTCCGGAATTATACGGTACCAGGCTGAAAATTCAGCGATTACCGTATCACCATCTTTAGTCTCGAGTTCAATCCCGGAAACCTCAGGAGCTAATGAAGCTGACAAATTAAGCTCTTTCTCACTAATTTCAACTGTTGCTAGAGTGGACGTAATCGGATTATATCCGGAGATAAACCAGTAATGTTTACCGGGGGCCAGGACTTTAAGATTCTCACCGGCATCGGCATCACCGGTCATCACCACTCCCCTCTGGTTGGCATCAATCACCGGACCAAAATAGTAACTTGCCGCAACCAGCGCAGCACAACCGGAAAGGACAACCAGTACCACAAGCACCTTAATAATTCTGTTCATAATCTTATAAATCCTTAAAGCAAAAATTAATAAAGGGTGATTGTCGAAAAAGGCTAGTGAGCAAGAAACCCTATGGCACTCACCTAACTTATTTCAACCGCAATTCACTACTTAACAAATCATCCTGACTTACGTCAAACATTTTCAATTATTTTTCACAATTTTTGCTAATTT
>JAGGTT010000036.1 GCA_021163565.1 Candidatus Tharpella sp. | reverse complement strand
GCTCCGAAGATATCTGGTTCTGTACGAAAACTGATGACTACTATTTTAACGTTGAAGCCGTAAAGTTAAAGCGTAAGGTGGTTGCTCCCTACCGGCACGCTTCCGGCGCACCCAAGGATTGGCAGGAAGACACCGCTGGCAATTTTCGCTTAACTCACCCCTCCAACCTGTGGACCGACATCTCCATCCCCTTCTGGTCAATGCCGGAAAATACCGACCACCCGACCCAGAAACCTGAGAAATTGATCGCCAAGCTGATTCTGGCCAGCTCAAAACCGGGTGATTTTATTTTCGATCCTTTTAGCGGCTCCGGAACAACCTGTGTCGTGGCCAAAAAACTAGGCCGCAAGTTTTCGGGCATTGAAATAGAGCCCGACTATTGTGCCATGGCCGTAAAACGACTCGCCCGGGCCACTTCAGATAAAACCATTCAGGGATATCATGAGGGCTATTTCTGGGAACGCAACACCCTGGCACAGCAGAAAATAAAAAAGGTGAAAAAACGGGAATCAGATCCGCTTTTTCACCTTTTCACATAAACATCTGTAACATCTTTCAAAAAATTTCAGCCGCTAATCAGAAACAACTCTCACTGACAAGAGTTATCCTTCCCTTTCTGAACATCAGTGGATAAAGCTTTTTCGCAATTTCCCCATTATCGAGAGTGGTAGTTAAACCGGAAGCCAAAGAAAGATCCCGGCAACCGGCCAGCAGCCGGCGCCAGGTTTCAGCATCGGCCTGAGGGTCGATATTTACAGCCAGCTTACGCAGAAGCATAATAGTATCGTAACCATAAAGCTCCAGCAGGCCGGGTATTTCACCCCGATTGAGGGCGCTGAAATCGGATTGGAAACGGGCCTGAATCTCAGCCTGGGGATCACTGACAACGGCCTCGGATTCCGAACCGATGGCAACCAGAGGCAGACTCGCCCCGACAAAAAATGACCCTTCAGCAAAATTAGCAACCGAGTCTAAAAACTCAGTATTATTCCAATATCTTCCTCCCAGCAGAAAACACTCATCAAGATCGTAAAAAGCGAGCTGCGGGATAAGCAGTTTTAGGGTCTGCTCCCGATCCGGTATAACCAGGGCTTCAAAATCACAATCAAGCAGAGGTCGCGGCATTATCTCATCGGCACCAATGATATTAAGTTCAGCCCCGTCAATTCCGATTTTACGGGCAAGATCCGCGAGCTTATCGGCTCCATCCGGTTCAAGTTGCGTACCGCTTTCCACTGCCTGGCGCTGGCGTTGCCGCCGTTTCAACCAGGCTTCATAATTTTTGCGTTTCTCTTTGAAACGACGGTAGCGCCGTTCCCCGATCAGTTCCCTGATAGCCGGGCCGAAATCAGGCTGGCTGGCATCATATTCAACCTGACGCACCACCTGTCCGCCCCACGACTCTACCTGACTCACAAATTTTTCCGCAAACTCACGGCCGTAACGATTGCGGGGAACCAGGAGCGCGAATTTCCTGATTCCCAGACGGGCTCGGGATAACTCCGCCAGGGAAACGGCCTGATTGCGAATCGTCGGACAGTGCAGAAAGACATTTGGATAGCGCTCAAGGTTATGAAGAAGCGGGCTTAAACTGATCATCGTCACCCCCAGACTTTGAGCCTGGACAGCGGCATAATTGGCCGCTTTTCCGGTGTAAGGGCCGAGCAGCAAGCTCACCTTTTTCTCATGCACAAGATAGTCCACTCCGGCCCGGGCGCGTTCTCCCTCACCGGCGGTATCGTAGAAAAAAACCTTAACCCGAGGCAGCGGCGGAGAAGTTGAATCAGAACCAGTCTCCGAAGTCACGACGGGTGCCGGATTAACGGCACCGCTCCCCCCGTAAGAAGAAGATGATGGTTGATTCTTAAACGCAGATTTCTCGACCCCGGAATCGGGTCGCGGATAAACCTCAAGGGCGATCTCCATACCCCGCAGAAAACGGGCGCCGGCAACCGCATTCGGCCCACTCAAAGGCAGCAGGCAGCCGATTTTAATCTCGCTTTTTTCTATCTGTCTCTGGTGTTCGAGCAACAGGGCTACAGCCTCGGCTTGAATATCTTTATCAATCTCACACCCGGTGCTTAGTAAATGGGCCAGATCAAGCAGCAACTCACTCTCAACCGGTAGCAGAGATCCCTGCGGCCGGCGTTTCAGGCGTATAAAATATTCGACCGCTACCCGACAGAGCAGACCCCGGTCACTCTCCTGACGCCAACGGGCGGCAATCTCTTCATCACTCAGACGGGAGAGCAGCAGAGAAAAATAATCGGCAATCTCGATCTCCGGATATTCAAGATAGCGGCCCCGAACCACCCGGCAGGCGCCATCATAATCACCGAGACGTTCGAGCTGCTCCGTCTGCAGCCGCCAGATATTCTTCTGCTGCCTGCTGAAAGGCAGCGGTTCTTTAGCCGGCGCCGAGATATCGACCTTGGGTTTAAGCTCTCCGGCACAACCGGCAAGGGCTAAAAGAACCACGGCCGCAAGCGCCCAGAAATATTTTCTTACGATCATCATCGATTCAACTACCCCGTTTCAGCTTAAAAATAGATCCATCTAATGCGGGTTTGAGGCCCACAATCAAAAACTTAATCAGTACGCCCGTAAATTAAGCGCTCTTATCAGAACATTTTCTGTAAGAGACTAATTAACCGCTGACAACATTCTATGCAAGCACAAAAAATGAGCTGCGCGATTTTTTACACCGGAAAAGTCAGAAAATAGTGGCAGGTATTCAATTTAT
>JAGGTT010000042.1 GCA_021163565.1 Candidatus Tharpella sp. | reverse complement strand
TGATCAGGTTGTAATCGGCTCCTGTACCAATGGCCGGATCGAAGATTTTCGCCTGGCGGCAAAATTGCTTAAAGGAAAAAAGGCGGCACCATTTATGCGGTTGCTGATTATTCCCGGCACTCAGGATATCTATCGGCAGATGATTAAAGAGGGTTTGACCGAGATCTTTCTTGATGCCGAAGCCCTTATTTCGCCGCCGACCTGCGGCCCCTGTCTTGGTGGTCACATGGGGGTCTTAGCCGCCGGCGAGCGGGCGGTTGCGACGACCAACCGAAACTTTGTCGGCCGTATGGGCCACCCTGAAAGTGAGGTCTATCTGAGCAACCCGGCGGTCGCTGCCGCGAGTGCGATTTTAGGCCGGATTGCGACACCCGAAGAGATTGTTTAATTATATTGAAAGAGGAAATTTATGAATAATATTGAAGGGAAAGCCTGGAAATTCGGCGATGATGTTGATACCGATGCGATTATCCCGGCTCGCTATCTTAATACTTCAGACCCGCAAGAGTTGGCTAAATACTGTATGGAAGATGCTGATCCGGGTTTTGCCGGAAAAGTTGCGGTTGGTGATATCATTATTGCCGGCAAAAATTTTGGTTGCGGTTCCTCCCGTGAACACGCGCCCATCGCCATTAAAGCGGCCGGCATCGCCTGTATAATTGCGCCAACGTTTGCCCGGATTTTCTATCGTAATGCCTTTAATACCGGGCTTCTGATTCTTGAATCAGCCGAAGCCGCCGCTGCTATTGCCGAAGGGCATCAGGTCAATGTCGATCCGGTAACCGGTACGATTAAAGATCTGACCGGCGGTCAGACTTTTCAAGCTCGGCCGGTACCCGAATTTATGCAGAGACTTCTCGATGATGGCGGCCTCATGGAACACTGGCGCAAGCGTCTGCAGGATAAGTGATAGTTGAGAGAAAAAGATAAACTATTTTAATGGAGAGATCTAAATGAAACAGGCAGGCTATAGTATCGCTGTGGTCGGGGCCACCGGCGCGGTTGGTAACGAGATGATTGCCACTCTGGAAGTCCGGGATTTTCCGGTATCAGAGTTGAAACTTCTGGCTTCGGCCAGATCGGTCGGTAAAATATATGAATTCAAAGGTGTTGAATACGTCGTTGAAGAGTTGACCGAAGACTCTTTTGATGGGGTCGATATTGCCCTCTTTTCCGCCGGCGGCTCAATCAGTGAAGTCTTTGCTCCGATTGCCGCTGCCAGCGGTGCCGTGGTGATTGATAATACCAACGCCTTTCGCATGGATGAGGATGTGCCGCTGGTCGTGCCTGAGGTTAATCCCGGAGCGATTGCCGATTATAAAATCCGCGGGATTATCGCCAATCCTAACTGCTCGACCATCCAGATGGTTGTCGCCTTAAAGCCGATTTATGATGAAGTCGGGATTCGGCGGGTCGTTGTTTCGACCTATCAGGCGGTCTCCGGCAGTGGTAAAAAAGCTATCGACGAGCTTGAAAAACAGGTCTTCGCTCTCTTTAACCAGGAGTCGGAGGTGCCGGTTAACGTCTATCCCCATCAGATTGCATTCAACTGTCTTCCCCATATTGATGTCTTTCTTGAGAACGGTTATTCGAAAGAGGAGATGAAGATGGTGCGGGAGACGAAAAAGATCTTTGCCGATGACTCGATCGGGATTACCGCCACCGCCGTTCGGGTGCCGGTTTTTTTCAGCCATTCCGAATCGATTAATGTCGAAACCGATGAGAAAATCACGGTTGACGAGGTGCGCGAGCTCATGGAACGAGCCCCGGGAGTTGAACTGGTTGATGACCTGGCTCAAAACCGTTACCCTCTGGCCATCGACGGCGCCGGTCAGGATGCCACGCTGGTCGGCCGGATTCGTGAAGATGAATCGATCGCCAACGGTATCAATCTCTGGGTCGTTGCCGATAACATTCGTAAAGGTGCGGCCTTAAACGCCGTCCAGATTGCCGAAATCCTGATTCGTGAATATCTCTAACGTAGTCATCTCCTGCAGGTAAGTCACTAAATGTAAGATCCCTGTGGTGATGGCCAGCGCGGTGGCCACTAAAGTGGCGGTCACTCCAATCCCGCTGAACGGCAAGTTAAAAGAAGTGCAGCAATCAAGACCTCTTTTAACTTATAAAACACCCATGAATCTAAGTACGAGAACGACTACCACAACTGTCAAAGCCGTATACAATAAACCTCTCATTATTCAATCTCCATCTCTAAAACATTTAAAGATAATATATTTAATAAACATTATCATTTTTTATCACTGAATGCAAGAATATTTTGAGGGAACTCTAAATAAGAGAAGTAAGTTGAACAAGTCAATATCTTTTCCCCGTAGAAAATTGCAGATAAGCTTTACTTCGATGAACCTGAAATTTCCCAAAGGTTTGTTGTGACGACATCTACTGCCATAAAGTCATTTAATAATCACTAATAGTAAGTTTCCCTTGGTCAATCGTTAAGGTTCCTGATTCAATTAAAAACTTTTCTGCAACAGAGTTAAATTCATTTACAATTGGCCATACTCTATCAATGGGTAACCCTGAGATAACCACTGCGTTGCTAACGGTTGGAACCATACTTGGTTGCCAGTTTTGAGCATCATTCCAATTGTCAGAATAACCTTGCCAAAGCAATGAGTAATAGTGGTATTCATAAGCTCCCATGTCATGACTGGCTCCTATGGGCCTTAAGTATCCTTCAATATCGTCTGCGGGAGTACCTTTTGTTGTTCCAGTGTCTATGCAAGGTGAATCCAATTGAAGATGTAAATCGTTGTTGGTGGCATCGACAAACAAAGGATCAGAGTCAATGTTGCCTTCACCAGTTTGACCACCTTGAATGTCAGAATATGTAATAGTAATTATTGAACCTGCTCCGTGAGAAATTTCGCCACCATTATTTCCCCAAAATATAGTATTAACAATGGTCGGAGATGCAGACC
>JAGGTT010000167.1 GCA_021163565.1 Candidatus Tharpella sp. | reverse complement strand
GCAGGCGCAACATGGTTACCCCCGCCTTTTTGACGGCCGGTAAAAGCTTGGTGCTGCGCACATCGACAGAACTTTCCGAGGCCAGCTGCCGCAGCAGGTTCTGAAATTCAACCTCAGTTAAAGTCGGAGTCTCTCCTTGAATAAGCTTCCGACTTTTCACCTCCTGGTCGTATTTCTGCAAGGCCTTATCGAGGGCGGCAAACTCCTGCTGCCGAGCCACCAGACGACTGAATTTCTGAAACTGCAGCTCTTTTAAGGCGATCTCATCATCTAGAGCCTGACTCCGAGCCTGATAAAAACCCAGTCCGGCCCGGCCGATGACCAGAACCAGCAGAACTCCGACCACCGCCAGCAGAACCTCACGCCGTTTAAACAACTCGATATAATAGTCTAATTTTTTCATTTCACAAAATAAAGCAAAAAGTTTTCAATCCCTTGCAGTCTCAAATCGGCAGTTTCTAACCTTGAGCTACTCAAGACCAACAATAATCTTAAAGGTTTCGCTAGACCCTTTTTTCACCACCGGCGAATCGAAATGAACCTCTTTGAAAAGGGGCGAATCTTCCAGAGCTTTTACCACGGTTGTCGCTGAAGATGAGGTTCCACTTAAATGAATCTTACGCCCTCTGATAGCCAATGAACGCAACCAGGTATCCTGCGGAATCAGCTCAGTCAACTCTTTCAAGAGATCGATAGTCACGGATTGTTCATGCACCTGCTCCGAAAGGGTTGCAAAGTGTTCGATAAGCGCTTGATTCTGTTTTCTGATACCACTTAGTTTCTCTGCCTCCTGCCGCACAATTACAAGTTTTTTTTCAAGCTTGTGCAGATGCCGCTGTTTACCGACAATCACTGCCAGAGGCTGGCCGATGATGGCCGCCACCAGAAAGATAGCGGCCGCCACCTCCAACTTGAACCAGAGCCGCCGGCGCCGCAGAACATCTGGTAAGATCAGATCGATACTATAAGGAAAGAGACTCCATTCGAGACGAAGATTATCGGGTAACTGATCAAGCTCACTCAACTCCAGGGCCGGACGCAGTTCCTGTAGACCGGCCCGCAGATCGCCGGCCATCGACCAGAGAAAAACCTGCTTAAAACTTAGACCCCGATTCTCGGCCAAGGGTAAATTGTGAGCCAGAAAACTGTAGTTCTCACTCTCTCCAACAACGTCTTCACGGGCCTTAAAGGTCACGGCATGACCATCAAAGAGAACCATCTCCCGATGGCCCACATCCCCGCCGAGATAGAGTCCCGGCACGCGCACCATCCAGGCAACAAAAAAGAGGCCGGGAAAAACCGCCGAAAGATTGAAACCGGCCGCGGTAAAAATGGCAAGATACTCATCGATCCGGGTTTTCGGTGCTAACGTAACCCGAACCGCCAGACGACCTTCCTCCTCCTGACAACGATAGCGCCAGTGAAGCCCTTTTATATCATGCGGAACATGGCGCATCAATTCATAGCCGACGGCATCTTCAAGATTCTCCGCCGCCGCCAGGGGCAGGGTAAAATGAACTACGGTAAAAATATCAAGCGGCAGCCCTAAAAGCAACAGGTCATCAAGCTGCGGCGGACAATCCTTTTTTAGGGCCGAGACCGCGTGCTTAAACTCTTCCGGGCTGGAGTACGCATACTCTTTGCGCTCAAACACCTTGTCCCGGCCATTCAACCCACGCCGCAGCCGGAGAAAGAGCAGACGCTCTCTTTCCACCAGTAAAAGCTTAGTTTCCGGTAACCAGGGTAGATTCATAAAAAAAACAAGCCTTTCCTGCACGTTATATAATAATAGTCGTTTACTGAAAATTCGTAGCCTGACTTGTGACTCGCAAGAATCAGACCGAAGCCGCCGACAAACAGAGTCGAAAATCTATTTTTTCTTATTGACTGCGAAAACCTGCCGGTACCAGCTACCGCCGGTTCCGATCGTTCCCGCCTCACTCGCACTGATGGTTACGTAATCGGAATCGACTACGGCAAAATATTGCTTCAAGAGACTGAAAAATTCAGGTGCTATCAGCTCACTTAATTCAGATAATTTAAATATCGGCTTTGCAGCCCGATAAGCAACAATCTCGTTTATCACCTCGGCGGGTAGATCATCAATCAGGGTCAAAGCCTGCGGCGCACAGCTGTTGATATCCAAGCGTTTCTCCTCCCCGTAGGGTGAAAGCAGATCCACCAGGCCGGGCCGGTTTCCGGCACCAGCATAGATATCGTAAGTTATCCCTTTAATCAACAGCAGTTCATTTACTACATCAATCTTCCGGTTCTTGCAACCATAATCAAGGCCCTGCTCTTCGTAATAGTCAGCCTCAGCCCCATTCAGCCGGTGCAGGGAATCCGTATCCGTCCAATCCAGAACCGAATCAACGATACCATCGCGGGCCTCCTCATCAACCACACCGCAGACCGTAACAATTTTCCGCCAACGGTCGACTTTCAGATCATCAAGCCTGAATTTACCAGCCTCCGTGGCAATTTTAATCTTGACTTTTACGCCTTCGATCTCCCACTCCCAGGGCTCGTAGCGAGGATACCAGAGCTCCAATGGAGCCCCGGAAAGCTCTTCAAT
>JAGGTT010000276.1 GCA_021163565.1 Candidatus Tharpella sp. | reverse complement strand
GGCAATGAAAAGAGCAGGGATGAAGTGGTTCCGTAACCATCAAATTTGACATTAAAACCCTGTGGCGGAATCGAATCCTGAGGTAGAGGGGTGCGCAGGGCCTGGCGGAAGATCGTCAGGGTTTCATCAAGACTACCGCGCCCGGAAAAACCGGCAAACAGACGTCTGGCACTGCGGGCTTTAAGTGAGGTGCAGTCATCAAGCTCACCATTGCCTAAATAATGGTAACCCGAAAGCAGCCGGATAAAATGAAGACTCGGAAAATTGGTCGCAGAAAAGGCCTTATCATGCGCGGCAACAATCAGGTTAAACGGGTTAAAAGTACTCTCGTCACAGATTTTTTCAAGTTCAGTCCGGGCTTCATCGGCATCAGCACAATTCAGCATCGAGGTCACCAGCTCACCCCGCGACCGCAGGCCGGTTTCATACTCATCCGCAGCCCAGCGATTGGTCAGCCAGATCAACAAACCCCGATTATTGTAACCCCACCAGCTACCGCCGCCAGTCAAGTCACAAGAGGCCAACCAGCACCGGCCTCGCTTCCGGCTATCCCTGTAAACCCGGGGCGGCAGAGCCCGGCGCTGAAAAAATTCGTCCCGGTTATTAGCCACCACCAGAGGCCAACCGGAAATTTTTCTATAGGCAAAGAGAACCGTACACATCAGCCGGCCGGTTTAATCCAGCATCTCTCTGACTTTGGAAAAAAAACTCTTCTGCTCGTGGATTGACTCATCGCCATCCTCCTGGGCCAATTCCATAAAAAGTTCACGTTGCCGGGCATTCAAGGTTTTCGGAGTAACAACTATCAACTCAATTATCTGATCCCCGCGGCCGTAACCATTGAGATGCGGTACGCCCTTACCTTTAAGATACAAAAGATCACCCGACTGAGTACCCGCACTGACCGCGATTTTCTCTTTTCCTTCCAAGGTTTCAATCTCAAGATCAGCCCCGAGTGCCGCTTGGGCAATAGTTGTCGGCATCTGACAATAGATGTCATTGCCGCGCCGCTGAAAGAAGGGATGTTCCTTGACCTGAATCACAACATAGAGATCACCGGGAGGGCCGCCTTTACTGCCGGCACCACCTTCACCCAGAAGTTTAAGCCGGGTTCCGGTTTCAACCCCGGCCGGAATCTTCACCGAAAGACTCTTCTCCTCCCGCTGACGACCGCTGCCGGCACACTGTTTACAGGGATTTTTAATGATCGAGCCCTCTCCGCGACAGGTCGAACAGGCTTGAGAGACACTGAAAAAACCCTGCTGGAAACGAACTTGACCCTGACCTTTACAGGTTGGGCAAACCTCCGGCTGAGAACCAGCTTCAACCCCGCTCCCGTCGCAGGCATCGCAACTTTTATAGCGCGGAATCTTGATCTTCGCCTGAGTGCCAAAAACGGCTTCATCAAATTCTATGTCAAGATTGTAACGCAAACTCTCTCCGGCCCGGCCGGAGGAACGCCGGCGGGAACCGGAAGCCCCGAATACTTCACCGAAAAGATCGCCGAAGATGTCTCCAAAGCCGCTCCCGTTGAAATCAAAACCGCCGCCCATCTGCTGCTGCAGACCATCGTGACCATACTGATCATAGAGGGCCCGTTTCTGAGCGTCAGACAAGACGCCGTAAGCTTCGCTCAGCTCCTTGAATTTAACTTCAGCCTTGGGATCGCTGGAATTCTGATCAGGATGATACTTAAAAGCCATCTTCCGGTAAGCTTTTTTTATCTCAATTTCGGAAGCATTGATATGTACCTCCAACACTTCATAGTAATCCCGTTTCTGCGCCACGTGCGTAAACTCCTGTCAAACGAAAAAAACCAGATACGGGTAAAGCTTCAGCTTATACCCGTATCTGGGACTTGGAACTTCATTTTAAGGCTGCAAAACTACCACCTTAAAACCACTATTTATCGTCTTTAACCTCTTCAAAATCAGCATCAACAACATCGTCATCGGCACTGCCTGAGGTCTCATCTCCGGGCGCGTCAGCGGCAGCATCACCGGCCTGATTTTCAGCATACATTGCTTCGGCCAGTTTATGTGAAAACTGCTGCAAATCCTCCATCGATTTTTTTATCGCCTCACCATCTTCGCCGTCTTTAACTGTTTTCAACTGGTTCACGGCACCTTCGATATTTGAACGATCTTCAGATGAGACCTTGTCACCCATCTCTTTCAGACTCTTTTCGGTCTGATAAACGGTGCTGTCGGCCTGGTTACGGAGATCAATAAGCTCACGTTTTTTCTTATCTTCATCGGCATGAGCTTCGGCATCCTTAACCATCTGATCAATCTCGGCATCACTCAGACCGCTCGAAGCTTTAATCTCAATCGACTGCTCCTTGCCGGTAGCCTGATCCTTGGCTGAAACATGGACAATGCCGTTGGCATCGATATCAAAGCTCACCTCAATCTGGGGAACGCCGCGCGGAGCGGCCGGAATTCCAACCAGTTCAAACTGGGCCAGGCGCTTATTATCAGCCGCCATTTCGCGCTCACCCTGAAGTACGACAATACTGACAGCGGGCTGGTTATCAGCCGCGGTAGTAAAAGTCTGACTCTTTTTCGTTGGAATGGTCGCATTTTTCTCAATCAACTTGGTACAAACACCACCCAGAGTCTCAATCCCGAGAGAGAGCGGGGTAACATCGAGCAACAGAACATCCTTGACATCACCCTGCAGGACTCCGCCCTGGATAGCAGCCCCGATCGAAACTACTTCATCCGGATTGACGCCTTTGCTCGGCTCTTTGCCGAAGATCTCTTTAACCTTCTCCTGAATCCGCGGCATCCGGGTCATCCCCCCGACCAGAATAACCTCACTGATATCCGAGGTCGAAACCCCGGCATCCTTCAGAGCTGTACGACAGGGAGCCACAACCCGGTCAACTAGGTCAGAGACCAGTTTCTCCAGCGTGGCCCGGGTCAATTTGACATTAAGGTGCTTAGGACCGGAAGCATCGGCAGTAATAAACGGCAAATTAATATCGGTCGTAGTCGAAGATGAAAGCTCACACTTGGCCTTCTCACCCGCCTCTTTCAGACGCTGCAGAGCCATTTTATCGTTACGCAGATCGATAGCATCACTTTTCAGAAACTCATCGGCAATATAGTCGATAATACGCTCGTCAAAATCTTCACCACCAAGGAAGGTGTCGCCATTGGTCGCTTTAACCTCGAAAACACCGTCTCCAAGCTCCAAAATCGAGATATCAAAGGTACCACCACCGAGATCAAAAATCGCGATTTTACCCTCTTTCTTCTTATCTTCACCGTAGGCCAGAGCCGCCGCAGTCGGCTCATTGATAATTCTCTTGACATCAAAACCGGCAATCTTACCGGCATCTTTAGTCGCCTGCCTCTGGCTGTCATTAAAGTAGGCAGGTACCGTGATTACCGCTTCGGTAACCGGTTCTCCGAGATAGTCCTCAGCCGTCTGTTTCATCTTCTGCAGAATCATGGCCGAAGCTTCAGCCGGACTGTACTCTTTGTCCCTGATTTTTACCCAGGCATCACCGTTTTTTGCTTTGGTAATCGCAAACGGCGCCTTCTCTTTCATCTTCTGTACCTGAGGGGCATCAAATTTACGCCCGATCAATCTTTTTACCGCAAAAACCGTATCCGTCGGATTGGTAACCGCCTGCCGTTTAGCCACCTGGCCAACCAGGCGCTCATCATTGTCATTCAGCGCAATAATCGAGGGTGTTGTCCGCACCCCCTCGGCATTCGCGATAACCTTGGCTTCGCCGCCTTCCATAACACTCACACATGAATTGGTGGTTCCCAAATCAATTCCAATTATTTTTCCCATAATATTCTCCTTAAAAATTATTTTTAATTCTCATTGTTTTTTAATTAGTTATCTGTCGCGTGCTGGTTATTGTCCCCAATCTAAGTACGGTAACTTCTAAAATCAACCCTTAGACTTATTTTCTTGAGTCTTGGCCTTAGCAACCGTAACCATTGCCGGCCGCAGCAGGCGACCATGCAACTGGTAACCTTTCTGGAGTTCACCGACTACCGTATTGGGCTCATGTTCATCACTCTCAACCTGGCTCATGGCCTCATGAACTTCGGGATCAAAAACCTTGCCCTGACACTCAACACACTCAACTCCCATAGCTCTATAGATTGAATCAAACTGCTCCAGGATCAGGTTAACTCCGGCAACAATCGCCTGCGGGTCATCAGCAGCGTGCAGCAGAGCCCGCTCAAGATTATCTTTAACCGGCAGAAGATCACGGCAGAAACTCTCGCTGGCAAAACGTGCAAACTCATCTTTTTCACGCTGCATCCGTTTCCGAAAATTTTCCGCCTCGGCCTGAATTCTGAGCATCTGCTCCTTCAAGGAGGCATTCAACTGCCTAAGATTCTCAATCTCTACCTTAAGCTCTTCTGTTTCATCTACAGGTGTATCCACATCAACCTGGCCCTCAGTTGCAGTGGCAACTTCTTCTGCAACTGCGGTCTCCGAAACATCTATTTTATCCTTCGCCTTTTTCAACTTGATCTCCTTACTATTTTTATTTTATTCAAATTAAAGGGTACACAATCCCGATTTCCTTTGGAGAATCAGGTTATGTCCCCAAAATTTACTGAAATTCATCAATACCCAGTACTATTCAACTTGCGCTGAATAGCGTCCTCAGACCGCTATTGCGGCCACATATTAATTAAGTAACTCGTTTTATCTCGATACGGGACATGATCGCCGTTGTAGCGGCTTTGCCGCAAAACGCATCGTGTACCGGCTGGCTTGAGGGCGAAGCAAACTTCCAAATTAACGTCAGTTACTTGGAAGTTTGTTTGCGGTTGTTTTCAAGTTATCGACCGCAGGTGTCGGGTCGGCTAGAACTCCTTTCAGCCGGTTTTAAAGGTACTGTTTCAGGTTTTTCCGGTCGAGTTCGGCGACGACCTCTTTGACCTGCTGCGTACTGCCTTTGCGGCAGATTAAAAGGGCGTCATCACTCTCAACCACAAGCAGGTTCTCAACATCAATCAGGGCGGTGAGTTTGCGACTGTAGACAGTATTGTCGGTGGCTCCGATATTGATTACCGGCGGCTGCTCGGAAAAGGGCGAAAGTTCGAGCTCGTCCAGAGAGTCCCAACTGCCGAGGTCACTCCAGGCAAAATCGGCCGGTACAACCGTAACTCGTTGTGATTGTTCCATAATGCCGACATCAATTGAGATCGACTCAACCTCATCGTAGAGTTGTTCAAGGGCGGCTTGGGCCTCTTCGGAGTCATTTTTTCGGGCAAAAGATGCCAGTGATTTACCAAGATCAGGTGTAATTTTATTGATCTCTTCCAGGATAACCCCGGTTTTCCAGATGAAAATCCCGCTGTTCCAGAAATAGTCACCATTCATTAAATAGATCGCGGCCGTGCGGTAGTCGGGTTTTTCAACAAAGCGTTTGACCGTAAAGGCCGCCAGGTTTGTCTCTGAATTGGAGGCGAGGGGTGCGCCTGCCTGAATATAGCCGTAGCCGGTTTCGGGTCGATTCGGTTTAATGCCCAGAGTTACAAGAGAGTTTTCCGCAGCACATTCGGCCGCCCGTTTAAGGTGTGCGTGAAAGCGTTCCCGGTCACCGATATAGTGATCTGCAGGAAAAACCATCATGATTGCATCTGGGCCCGCTTTATCAGTCAGAATCTGGGCCGCCAGAGCGATCGCCGGCGCGGTGTTACGTCCTCTAGGTTCGGCGATAATCTGCTGCGCCTCCAGATATGGACTTAAATTAGCGACTACATCAGCATACTGTTCCCGATTGGTTACTACCAGCAGGTTTGCCGCCGGGATATAAGGCAGCAGCCGATCAACCGTAATCTCAAGGGTGGTGCGACCGGTTAGTAACGGAATTAACTGTTTCGGTTTTTTGTGCCGGCTCAAAGGCCAGAAGCGGGTGCCGGAGCCGCCGGCAAGAATTACGCCAAAAATCTTTTGCATACTATTTTAGGTCCTTCTTTTTGAGATCACGTTGGTAATCGTCTGCGTATCTTATTATATCATCTTCGCCCAGGTAATCGCCGAGCTGAACCTCAATAATTATAATCGGATCATCTCCCGGGTTGGCGAGACGGTGGCGGGCCTTAAGCGGGATAAATATATGTTCGCCGGTATTAAATATCTGTTCCTTATCGTCCACAGTGACCAGGGCTGGACCTTGGGTGACCACCCAGTGTTCACAG
>JAGGTT010000107.1 GCA_021163565.1 Candidatus Tharpella sp. | reverse complement strand
GATCAGGTGGAGACGATTATGATGAACCTGATGCGAGGCTCCGGTTTGCGCGGGATCAAGGGTATTCCAAGGAGGCGCGGCCGTATCGGCCGGCCTCTGCTGGAGGTGACTCGGACCCGTCTGACGGAATATGTTCACGAAAACCGGATCCATTTTCGTGAAGATCCCAGCAATATTTCTCTGGAATTTAAGCGCAACCGGATCCGCCATGAACTTATGCCGGTTATCCGCAGACTCGGTGGTTCCGGAGTCGAAGAGCGTATTGCCGGAGCCGGGTTTAGGTTGGCTGCCGACTTGAGAATTATCGATCGCCGGATTGATGATCTCTGGTATGAAGTTGAATATATAAATGGCCGGATCATGGTCTCAAGAAGATTGTTGCAGGAGATTGAAGCTGACTTACGGCCTCATTTTCTTGGTCGTATGATTCGTCGGGTGGGGGCGGTGAAACAGGTCTCAGCCAGAGTTTTATGTGATCTTTCAGAGCTGATTGGCGACTCCGGTAAACATCAATTAAGCCATTATGATTTAGGTTCGGGTCTGGTTTTTAAAACTCTCTCTGATCTGGTAGTGATCGGTCAGGAAAATTCGGTAAGTAAGCTGACGGCTCTTTTGCCGGAATACCAAATTGTGCTGCCGGATTACGGTTTTTGTCATCTGCCTTATGCTTTAGGTGATTTGGAGTTGCGGCAGATGGATGTATGCGAGGTGGCAGATTTCTTTAAGGCCGGGATCGGCGGCAATCAGGCAGAGGTGAGCTCTACAGAAATAGTTGATGCCGATAAACTTGAATTTCCACTGGTTCTGCGGAATTATCGTTCTGGAGATCGCTTTCAGCCTTTAGGTCTTAATGGTAAAAGTTGTAAACTGAAAAAGTTCTTTAATGCTCGCTCTTTTTCACCTTATGAGCGTTCCTCTAAACCGCTGCTCTATAATGCCGGTGGTGAGATTATCTGGGTTGTCGGAGAGCGGCTTGACCATCGTTTCCGGGTTACCCGGGAGAGTTGCAACCTGGTTGAATTAAATTTTTTGCCGCTTTCTCCGGTTCCGGTCGCATTCTGAAGATGTGAATATATAATGGATCATTCAATGAAACGAGCATACGAACTTGCGGCTGAAACCATGGTTGCAGCTGCGGGTAAGGTCGCGGTATTAACCGGAGCCGGGATTTCTGTTGCCAGTGGGATTCCTGATTTTCGCAGTAGTCAAGGGCTCTGGGCCCGTTATGATCCCATGGAGTACGCCGAAATTTCGAGTTTTAAAAGGAATCCGGAAAAGGTCTGGGCGATGCTTGAGGAGATGCTTGCGGTGGTGGAACAAGCCCATTGCAACCGGGCCCATGAATATTTAGCTGAGCTTGAAAAAAAAGGAGTTTTAAGAACCGTAATTACCCAGAACATTGACGGCCTGCACCAGGCTGCAGGGAGTTGTGACGTAATTGAGTTTCACGGTACTACCAGAAATCTGGTTTGTCTCAGATGTGGCTGGCGCTGGCCCGGATTCCGGCTCAGCGAACTTCAGAAGTTGCCGCCAAAGTGTCACAAATGTGATGCGATAATGAAACCTGAGGTGGTTTTTTTTGGTGAGCAGATTCCCCAAACGGCTCTGATCAAAGCTTCAGAGGCCGCAGAAAGTTCTAAAGTGATGCTTGTGATCGGTACTTCAGCTAATGTTTATCCGGCTGCCGATATGCCGGCTTTAACCAAAAGAAGCGGCGGTCGGGTGATTGAAATCAATCTCGAACCGACACCGCTTTCCACATCGGTTGCCGACCAGACTATCTTCGGTCCCGCTGCAGTTGTTCTTGCCGGGATCGAGTCTGCCTGCGATAAACTGCTCACCGGTCGGAGGTTGATTTGAGTAGAAGAGTTCTTTTTGTCGATCCGATCGGCGGCCTCAGCGGTGACATGTTTTTAGGGGCTTTTATTGATCTGGGTCTGCCGCTTGATATTTTAGAAGCAGGACTTAATAAGATAGGTCGTAACCGTTTTTTTGCTCAGAAGATAGAAGTTGTTACGCGTCATCATATTGCCGCCTGTAAAGTTTCTTTCCCGGCATTACCGGAGGCGATAGCTAATCCAGCACCGAAGACTCTGGCTGCGGTTAAGAAGTTTCTCGCAGATTGCGGTCTGCCGGATGCAATTACGGCAATTACTCTTAAGGCATTTCATCATCTTGCTGCGGCTGAGGCGAAGGTTCATGGTGTCGATATTGCGGATATTCATTTTCATGAGGTTGGTGATTATGACACCCTGGCAGATATCGTCGGTATGGCCGTAGCTGTTGATTGGTTGCAACCTGAGTATTTAAGTTTAAGACCGATACCCTTGGGGTCGGGTACGGTAGAGTGTGCTCATGGCATGCTACCGGTGCCGGTGCCGGCGGTAATGGTGTTGCTTGAGGGCCTGCCGACAGTTGCCGGTGGCATTAAATCTGAGCTGGTAACCCCGACCGGGGCCGCGATTATTAAAACCTTGGCTGAAATTCTAATCCCCTTTGACATAAGTGTATGTAAACTTGGTCGCAGCGGTTATGGCGCCGGTAGCCGTCAATACTCGGAAAAACCGAATTTGTTGCGACTTACTTCCGGCATCTCTGAGAGTCATTCAGCTCCGATTAATAATTCACCATTTGCCTTGCAATCTTTAGTAACGATTGAGACTGTGATTGATGATATGACGCCGGAAAAGTTTGCGTTTTTAAAGGATAGGCTTTTTGATGACGGAGCTCTGGAGGTTGTCAGTTGGCCGGTTTTTATGAAAAAAGGGAGACTTGGCAACAGCTTGATGATTCTTCTTGAACCATCTTTAGAAGAAAAAATTATCCGCCGCATTTTTGATGAAAGCCCAACTCTGGGTATCCGCCGACAAATCGGCGAACGCTATTTTCTTGAGCGCGAAATTCGTTCTTATACAACTTCGTTTGGTGAAATTCGCTGTAAAACAGCTCGTGACAAATCGGGCCGGATAATAAATGTAAAGCCTGAGCATGACGACTTGATCCGTCTGGCTGAGTCACACCCCTTCTCCCTGACCCGTCTTGAACAACTTATTATATCCGAGTTAAGTGCTTTCCATGATCAGGGTAATTTAGATTCCTGAAAAAAAGATATTATCCTCCATATAGAATGGAAAATAATCATTCCTGGTTGTTATTCCTGATTGCTCTCCAGCAACTGTTGAATCCGGACTTCCAGAAGATTATTTTCAATGACTGTAGCGAGGATACGGCCCATTTTTTCGACTGTGTTAGTGGCGGTTCCGGGTATGAATTTTTCCGGATCCGGACTGGCGAGGTTGAGAATGCCGATGCTGCGCGAACGTCTCAAGAGAGGGATGAAGGCGGCTGATGCAATCTCCGAGGTGGTAGCAAACAGGTTGATTAAAATCGGATCCGGCTGTTGTGTGACAAGAGGTTTTTGTGTCGGAAACAGACGTTCATAATTCTCTACGCTGATTAAGGAGAGAACCGGATCCGAGTGCTTCTTCTGTGTTTCTACAACCACCTCCATGACGTTACTGAGATTTGTGTCAGAATCCTTTCTCACATCATCAATCAGAGTAATAGTGGCGATTGGGATATTGAAATCAGTCGCAAGAATTTTCTGTACCACCGTTGCCAGACTGCCAAGATCATTCGTATTAAGAAGCCTGTCTTCGAGACTTTCGAAATGGTTGAGTTGCTCTTCCCGTTCTCGGGCCAGTTGTTCAAAATTTTCCAGAATCAGATTCAGTTCATGGTTCTGATCCCTGAGTTCCTGATTCTCTCTGAAAATTTTATCAAAAATAGCTTGTTTAGCGTCAATGACAGTGTTTTTAGCCGGGGCCATGATTTTTTCCTTAATGATTAAAGAAACGGTTCAAGTGGGCACTCTTGACAGAGCGGTTTTTTTGTTCGACAAAAGTTTTTGCCGATCTGGACAAGCAGGGCGTGAAATTCATTGAAAATGTTAACCTTTAACGGCAGTTTCCGGATGAAGAATTTCTGTGCTTTCCGGTAATCATCTTTGTCATTAAGCCAGTTGTGGCGCTTGCACACCCTTAAGGTGTAAGCATCAATAACAAAGACAGGCCTCTTGAATGCGTAGAGTAAAATACTGTCTGCAGTTTCCGGGCCGATACCCGACTGTCTAAGAAACCATTCTCTAAGTTCAATGGTTGTCAGTAAATCCAGAGAGTCAAGACCGCCGGTTGCAACTATGGTTTCTGCCAGAGCTTTAAGTCGTTGACTTTTCTGGCGGAAATAGCCCGCAGGTTTAATCATCTTCTCCAGTTGTGAGAGTGGGGTCTTGATGATATAAGGAAATGATAAAAGATTGTTCCGGCGCAGATTAGAGAGAGCCTTTTCAACATTTTTCCAATTTGTATTCTGGGTTAACAAGGCTCCTATGATCATCTCCTCCGGTCCTGTTGCCGGCCACCAGAGTTGGGGACCGAAAGCTGAAAACAGGGACTCATAAACAGTCATCAGGTTGCAGTCACGAATTTTAGTCAAGGAGTCGTTTCCGCGTCATTACAGTTCGAGTTGATGCTTTTTCGGATATTTAGCAACAGCTTAAAGAGAGTTGATTTTTTTCTCCCGGCGGTTGCAAAAAGTAGATTTATCTCCTCCTTGAAACTGCCGGGGGTCAGGTTTGTTTTAATCGTCAGCTAAAGCGGCCTGGGCGGCGGCCAGGCGGGCGATGGGTACTCTGAAAGGTGAACAACTGACATAGTCCAGAGCGGTACGGTGGCAGAAGGCTACCGATTTCGGCTCGCCGCCGTGTTCGCCGCAGATCCCGACTTTAAGTTCGGGCTTGGTTGTGCGGCCCCGGGTGACCCCGATTTCAATCAGAGCTCCGACGCCGTCGACATCGATGCTGACAAAAGGATCTTCAGTGAAGATTTTTTTGTCGATATAATCGGGTAGGAATTTGCCGGCATCATCCCGGCTCAAACCGTAGGTTGTCTGGGTAAGGTCATTGGTACCGAAAGAGAAGAATTCGGCTTCCTGGGCTATGACATCAGCGGTTAGAGCCGCCCGCGGCAACTCAATCATCGTGCCGATCATATACTCCAGCGAGAGACCCGATGCGGCAATGATCCGGTCACATATATCTTTGCTTCTATCTTTTAAGAAGCGCAACTCCTTAACATCGGCAACCAGCGGTATCATAATCTCGGGATAAACTTTAACTCCTTCTTTTGTGACTTCACAGGCGGCTTCCATGATGGCCCGAACCTGCATATCGTAAATCTCCGGATAGGTAATTCCGAGCCGGCATCCCCGATGACCGAGCATCGGGTTAAATTCATGCAGGGATTCAGTTCTCTCTTTTAAGGTTGCCAGCGAGACCCCCATGATTTCTGCCAGTTCCTTAATGTCGCTGTCACTCTGGGGAAGAAATTCATGCAGGGGCGGGTCGAGCAGACGAATGGTTACCGGAAGTCCGTCCATAGCTTTAAATATTCCGATAAAATCACTTTTCTGCTCCGGCAGCAGTTTAGTCAGGGCCTGTTTCCGACCTTCCAGAGTATCAGCCAGAATCATCTCCCGAACCGCTTTGATGCGTTCCTCTTCGAAAAACATATGTTCAGTCCGGCAGAGGCCGATGCCTTCAGCTCCGAAATCTCGTGCAATTGCGGCATCATGCGGGGTATCCGCGTTGGTTCGGACTTTAAGTCTGCGGAACTCGTCAGCCCACTTCATAAAGGTTGCAAAATCATCGTCAAGTTGCGGGGTTATGGTGGCGATTTCACCGGCAAAAACCTCTCCGGTAGAACCATCCAGGGTAATTATGTCACCTTTATTAAAAACTGAATCTCCGACCTTAAATCTCTCCTGACTATAATCGACAATGATGGCGGCACAACCTGCGACACAGCATTTTCCCATACCCCGAGCGACAACTGCGGCATGTGAAGTCATACCTCCGCGTGAGGTGAGGATGCCTTGTGCCGCATTCATGCCGTTGATATCTTCCGGTGAAGTTTCGGCCCGCACCAGGATTACTTTGTGGCCGGAGGCACTTAGAGTTTCAGCTTCGTCGGCATTAAAAACAATCTCACCGCAGGCGGCTCCGGGTGAGGCGGGCAGACCTTTAGCGATAACAGTTTTTGCTGCCTGCGGATCAAGCGTGGGGTGCAGCAGGTTGTCAAGTTTTTCGGCTTCAACCCTCAAGACTGCTTCGCGTTTATCAATCAGCCCTTCGGCAACCATGTCGAGGGCGATTTTGATCGCTGCTTTGACTGTACGTTTACCGTTTCGGGTCTGCAGGAGCCAAAGCTTGTGATTCTCTATGGTAAACTCCAGATCCTGCATATCGTGGTAATGATTTTCAAGTTTCTGATAGACTTCAACCAGTTCTTTGTAGAGATCCGGCATGACCGTCTCAAGTGAAGCCAGGTTGGAGTCTTTACGGCCGATTTCATTAATCGGCTGCGGTGTTCGGATTCCAGCGACAACATCCTCGCCCTGGGCATTAATCAGAAATTCACCGTAGAAAAGATTCTCGCCGGTAGAAGGATCACGGGTGAAAGCAACTCCGGTGGCGCACTCTTCACCCATATTACCGAAAACCATTGCCTGGACATTGACCGCAGTGCCCCAGTGATTGGGAATGTTGTTGAGTTTGCGGTAGGTTTCAGCCCTTTTGGTATTCCACGAATCAAAGACTGCGGTTATAGCCCCCCAGAGTTGATCGTAGGGATCTTCGGGGAATTTAATACCGGTAATCTCTTTGACCCTCTTTTTCAGATCATTAACCAGTTGTTTGAGGTCATCGGCATCAAGCTCGGTATCTAATGCGACCCCTTTTTTAGCTTTTGCTTCTTCAAGTAGCACTTCGAGTTTGTCGCCCTCGACTCCCATGACGACATTGCCGTACATCTGAATAAAGCGCCGGTAACTGTCGTACGCAAACCGGGCACTGCCGGAGCCTGTGATCAGACCTTCAATCGTTTCATCGTTTAATCCCAGATTGAGTACGGTATCCATCATGCCGGGCATTGAAACCCGGGCTCCGGAGCGAACTGAAAAAAGCAGGGGTTTGCTGCTGCTGCCGAAGCCTTTGTCCATCGTTGCTTCAGTCTTGAGTATCGCTTCCCGAACCTGTTCCTGGAGAACTTCAGGATAGTTACGCTGATTTTCATAAAAAGTCACACAGGTTTCGGTGGTAATCGTAAATCCGGGAGGTACCGGAACCCCGATTTTAATCATTTCTGCCAGATTTGCACCCTTACCGCCGAGCAGATTTTTCATGCTCGCATCACCTTCGGTATAGTCACCGCCAAAGCTGTAGATAAATTTACCGCTCATTTCTTGAGTCTCCATAGAAAATTATAGGTTTAGGTTTTTATAAAGAGTCAGAATTACAGTTTAGCAAAATCAGCTATCTTCTTAAAATCACCTGCAATTCCCTGAAGCAGGG